>JAJYVI010000007.1:0-18309 GCA_021792115.1 Microcaldota archaeon
CAGCCTGTCAATGGGCAACTTCAGCTTAATGGAGGGCTTGTTTATCTTATTTCACCTACATTTCCATTGCCTTATCCTGCACCTGCAGGCATTGGCGGATACAGGCAATATTTCACATACCTGCTTACCCACACAACACAACTTTTTCTTCCATTTGGAGGAGTTTTAGCTGTTCCTGAATGGGTGCATATAATTGTCTATACTGTCGTGCTGGTCGTATTGTGTATAGTGTTTGGTAAATTTTGGATTGAAATGACAGGTCAGAGCCCTAAGCATGTCGCAGACCAGTTGCAGTCTGTTGGCTGGCAAATCCCAGGTTTCAGGAGAGATCCAAGGATAATAGAAAATGTGCTTAATAAATATATACCAACTGTGACAGTTCTTGGTAGTATATTTGTAGGGCTTCTTGCTGCTTTTGCAACATTGACTGGCGCGCTTGGTACAGGAATGGGAATTTTACTTACCGTCGGAATTCTTTATATGCTTTATCAACAGCTTGAGCAAGAACATCTTTATGAAGCCTATCCTATTTTAAATAAGATCGTTAAAGAGTAAATATAATATCCAAAATTATACAAAAATATTAGTGTATTAAAATGCATGATCCTGAAAATAGTTCTATCAATAGCGGAATAAAAAAAGAGAAAAAGCATGTTGATTATGAGATAAATAAAGAAAAAAAAATTATTGAAACTGAAATTCAAAAGCAGAAGAAGGAATTAGATAAGGAGTATGAGAATGTTGCTAAGGAAATATTAGAGATAGACAGAAAGAAAGACCAGTTTGAGGATAATCTGCATGATACAGAAGAAAAATTTAAAGCAAGCAAAAGTGAAAGTTCTAGTAACAAAGATTTTTTTAGCATTTTAAATAACTTAGAGCATAATAAATATTTTATAATTGGAGCTGCGATTTTAATACTTATTCTTGGAATTTATCTCAGAATGGGTATGTTCAAGTATCCTGGCTTTTTTGAACCAGATGCATTCTTCCATTTTTCAGTGTTACAGCAGACAGTATCAAATCATTTTATAGAGCCTTTAAATTCTACTTATTCAGGATTCCCTGCGTCACATTACATAGAAGAACCTGATGGACTTTATTATGTAACATTAATACCTTACTTTTTTGTAAGATTTTTTGGGGTCAGCCTTTATTCCCTAACAAGACTTATACCTGTACTTTTTGGAATTATGGATATGATCGGCGGTTTCTTCCTTATTAGATTTCTTTCCAAAAACAACTACCTTTCATTGTTGTCAATGTTTTTTGTAGCAGTTTCAAATGGCGATATCGCAAGGACTGCTGCGCTTGTATATAGGGGCGATGGATTTATAACTATTTTTATGATTGTTTCATTAATTCTTATGTTAAAGACGTTTGAATTAAAAGGAACTAAGAAATATATCTCAGCAATATCTAGCGGAGTTATTCTTGGAATAGGCATGGCTGTCTGGAATGGATCTCCATTTACAATGCTTGTTTATATTCTTGCTCTTATTTTTATTTTGATCTATTCCTTTTTAATTGCTAATAAGGACTATTTATTTGATATTATTTTACTAAGTATTGCATTTTTGATTTCACATGTTATTGAAAACCTATTTTATGCATTGACAATAATAAGGGTTTCACTTCCATTTACTGATTTCCATTTCTTTTTCCTATTCCTTCCAGTCTTCTTATTCTCAATTCTTGCATTTTTCATGATTAAAGAGAATAAGCCCAAAATTTTTGTTCGTAATCTAAAAGCAAGGATGTTATTTGTAATTATTGCGCTTGTGCTTACTCTGTTTATTCTGCTATTATTTTTCTATAATTATATGATCTTGCTTTCTACTGGATATGGTTCAATATCAAGAAGCAGCTCAGCGCTTGCAGCAACAATAGAAGAGCTTCAGCCACCCACATATATTTTTCTTTTTGCAAGCTTCTATTATGCACTTTACCTAGCTCCGATAGGCATTGCAATGTTTATTGGTATTTTTGCATTTGTTAAAATACATAACTATATGAAATATAAAAAATTGTCATTTACAGAGTTGATTGATAAAAATTATTCTACAACATTGCTCGGATTCCTTGCTCTTCTTGCATATTTTGCAGTAACTGGTTATCTGCAGTCCGTAGCAATAAGGTTCAATTCCCTAGTTTCGATTCCGTTTGCGATTTTCTCTGCATTTGCAATATATATTGCAAGCCTATTTGTTTATAAAGCAATAACAAGATTATATAAAACCAATCAAACTTTAAAGTATACCTTATTTTTTGCATATCTTGCAGTATTATTCATATTTTTGTTTTATTTTGCAAAATTCTCCCATTTACAAGCTTATTCATCGCAGCAAGCAGATGATATCAACCCTTCATTTCTGAGTGCTATGAGTTGGATGCAGAATAATACTCCTTCAAATGCAACTGTACTTGCATTATGGCCTGACGGGTCTGTAGTTGAAGGAGTAGCACACAGGAGAAGTCTTATGGATAGCGTAAGTGGGCAGATTCCTGAGCCAACATTTAAATTTGCAAGTTTCTTATTTAACAGCAGCAATGACTATAATTATCTTTATTCTATTAATAGACCTCAATATCTCGTTGTAAGATATTTTTGGTTTTATGAATTAGGCGGGATTGCTCAGGAAGCCTATCTAAATCTTACTACAAACCAGCAGCGTGGGAATTATAGCTATATAATGATGACATCATTGAATATCACCCATAACGCCACTGCAATTGACTATATATTCAGATCTAATTCATTTAATATAAGTTTTATCACAGAACCTAGTCAAAATGGTACAAAGTTTTCTGCATATGTGCTTGAGCATAATTATCCACCTCAACCAATTAAGAACATCCTTTTTTATAATGAGACGAGCAAGAATTATTCAATTGCAACTTCATCAGCCAATGCTCTTAATTACACATTACTTATCTATTATTCAGGCCATAATATAGACGGTAGTGCGCTTATCGGGCCAAAATTAATGGATTCGAACATGCTTAAGTTTTTAGTTCTTTGCAACTATGTCGAATGCCCTTATAACAGTAAAAATGTTACATTAAACCTAGTTTATACAAATAACGATACAAGAATTTATAAGATAAACTACCTCAATGCATCAACTGCAATAAATTCATTAAGGTAGTCTATTTTATATAGGCTATTTCTTTTTATTCCGCGTATTGGCTTAATATCCTATTAATAGGGCTTCTTTATTTTTTATTTAACTAATTGCCGTATTATCGTAAAATCATATACTCCCGAGTCTGCAAAAAGATTTAAATATCACAATAGCCACTATTAATTTAATAAAATCAATTTAATAAATAATTTAACAAAAATATTAGATAAAAATATTAGTATATAGTAATACTCGATGTATTTGCGGTGATAAAATGAATTTATTTAAAAAACAAAATAGTGCAATAATTACTGAGTCTTCTAATCTGCATGAGATAGTAAATAATGCAGCTAAAACTGTAAAAAACTTAGATTGTGATACTATTTCATATTTTTATAATGCTAAGGAGATCTTTAAAAATGCTAAGACTGAATTACTTAATATCTCTAAAAATTCAGACAAATTAATTATAGACCACACGTCTTTATTTTTTGGAGAGTTAAACAAACTAACGAGTTCAGAATTAAATTTCACAAATATGTTAATCAATAATATCTCACTTTCAGGGGATAATGACGCGATCTATATAAAAAATATAAATACAGCATCAAATGATTACTTTTATACTGGCCCTGTTATTAATGTAAATAAGGATCAATTGCTGCAAAATTTAAAAAATGATAAGCAAAATCTGGAAAAAGTAAAGCATTTATTATCTGAACTTCAAGATATTTATTCAGAATCCTCTGAAAATAAAATAAAAGAGATTAAATTAAAAGTAGGCTGCAATGATGATGCTAAAAATAACCAAATTAATTATAACGTAGATATAAATGCCAATGAGGAGCTGTTAAAATTTTATATTAAAAGAAACACTTTGTTGGATTCAATAAACAATGAGCTTAAAATTGATAATGGAGTAAAGAACTTGATAGACATTAATAAGACTGAAATTGCAACATACAATGCAAAAATAATTAAAGCTAATATGAATAAATTTTTAAGGGGGTATTAAATTTTTGTATAGAACTGGGTAATTTATTATGTCTATATTTGAAAGAGGAAAAAATCATGAACTATACCCTAATTATCTTGATGAGATAAAAGCAAAATTGCGTACTGAAGAAGAACTATATTCACGACTTAAGCCCTTATCTGATATGACCCATGCAATGCCTATAAATCTAAATACTCAAATAACCGAAGATATTAAAGAAATTATCAAAAATAAAACTATAGGCCACTTGGATAATTATAAATTAATAGTTACAATAGCAGAACAGCTTGCAGCGCAGTTCGATTCTGCCGAAAAGCAGATTGCTATATTTAATAAGGCAAAAGAAGCTTACTCTGATCTTAAAAAATTATTTTCTACAATAGCAATAAATGCGCTTGAACTAATTTCAGATTATGAAGAAAAAGAACAGAAAAATATACCTAGTGCATTGTTAAACCTAAGAAAAGCAAGAGATTTCTCTCATAGATTTGGAGTACTACAAGAAACAGTGGACAAAAGGATCTTATTTAACTTAAAAAGGTTAGAGAGGAGTTAAGCAAGTATAAAAACTTCCCAAGACTTAGCCGGATATAGGCTGCATTTTGCTCTATTTTATACAATGTTCTTTGCAAATTCTGCGAATTTTTCATATGTTTCATTAACTTTAGTCCAGTTAATTGCATTTACAAATTCTACTATATATTTTGCTCTATCTGGGCCAAATTTATGATAATACGCATGTTCAAAAACGTCAAGAACTATCAATGGTATGGATCCTATGACTCCTCCCTGGTTGTGCACATCATATATAAAATTTCTTAACTTTTTGTCACTGAAGAGATCAATTGACAAAACTGCCCATCCCCGTGCGCATTTGCCGGCCGCAATGAAATCTTCTTTCCATTTTTCAAACGACCCAAAATCATTGTTTATCTTTTTTATTATTGCAAGATTCTCGTCAGGTGAGCTGTTTGCTCCTATGCAACTCCAGTAAAGTTCATGCAAAACTGCTCCATTTGCATTCCATGTTTCCTCAAGTTTAAGCTCGCGGAAAAGGGAGTAATTTGCGTTCGACTTTGACTTATCTACTATTTGCAATTCTGCTTCAATTTCATTCCTTTTATTAACATATCCTGCATAATGTACATCATGGTGCCATTTGTAAGTTTCACCGTCCATTATATTTTCCAGATCTTTAAAATCTATTTTCAGCTGTTTTATCTCAAAAATCATTTTCTCACCAGCAATTTTAAGTTGATTCTTATTTTATTTATATAGGTCTTATTTATTATTTGTATTATGTTTATATTACTAAATTTATATTACTAAACTATGATTTGCATTAACCCTTCTTTAATTATGTTATATAACTATCAATGCATTAACTAAATAATATAAAATTATAAATAGATTCTTAGTAATTAGTTAAATTAACTTTTTAGGTGCTTTCATGGACTACAAAGAGATAGAATCAAAGTGGCAGAAAAGATGGGCGGAAAGCAAAGTTTTTAATCCCAATATTAATGGTAACAAAAGTATTCTTATCACTGCAGCGTTTCCGTATGTGAACATGCCACAGACGCTTGGTCATTTAAGGACATATGGAACTACTGATGTCTATGCAAGATATATGAGACTTAAGGGCTTTAATGTACTGTTTCCAATGGGCTTTCATGTAACAGGGACGCCTATAATAGCAATTGCAAAAAGAGTTCGACAAAATGACGCAGATTTAATTGAGACTCTAAAAATGTTTGATGTACCTGAGGAAGAAATCCCAAAGATGCAGGATCCTTATTATATAGCAGAATATTTCATGAAAGTAACAGAAGAGGGGATGAGAAGGGCAGGCTACTCAATAGATTGGACACGGAAATTTAATTCAATAGATCCTTTATTCAGTAAGCTGGTCGAGTGGCAATTTTATAAGCTAAAAGAGCTTGGTTTACTTATCCAGGGATCGCATCCAGTTGGATGGTGCCCAAATGAAAATAATGCAGTTGGACAGCATGATACGCTGCATGATGTGCAGCCAGAGATAGAAAAAATAACAGGAATAAAATTTAAGGTTAGTAATGATGATGCATTTTTTGTATGCGCGACTTTTAGACCAGAGACTATTTATGGAGTTACAAATCTATTTATAAACAAAAATGAGGAATATGTGGCTGTTAGCTTTAATAATGAAAAGTATTATATGGCGAGGAAGAGTGCAGAAATTCTTTTAAATCAACTTGGCTTATCAATAGATAAATCTGTTTCTGCTTCCGAGCTACTTACTAAGAAGGCAATAAATCCTATAAACAATAAGGAAGTTCCTATATACAATGGTTTTTTTGTAAAGCCTGATGTCGGCACTGGTGTTGTAATGTCCGTGCCATCCCATGCACCATTTGATTATATCGCGCTTGAGAGACTAAAGAAGGAGGGGATTGTAACAGAAAACCTTGTTTATGAAAAACTTATAAGCATAGATTCTGCGCAGCAAGCTAACCTTGGTAGGCTAGGTGGCAAAGTACAAGAAGCTACTGCAGAAGATGAAATTCCTGCGCTTAGCTATCTAAATATAATACTGTCAGAAAAAAAAGCCACAGATTTCACAGATGAGATTATTGAAGAAGCGACAAAGCTTGCATACAAAGAGGAATCTCATTTCGGAACAATGCTTGTTGGCAAGTATAAAGGGAAGAAAGAGCCGTTTGCAAGAGATGCGATAAAGCAAGACTTAATTAATACAAATGATGCATTTGAGATGTTTATTATTGTGAACAATGATGATGTAATATGCAGATGCGGATCAAAAGTAATACTTAAGCTGATTCAAAACCAATGGTTTATTAACTATGGAAATGAGGAATGGAAAGCGAAAGTAAGGGAGGATTTCAATAATATAAAAATATTCCCTCCTCTAGTAAAAACATCATTTGAAGCAGCAGTAGAATGGATAAACTTAAGGGCAACAGAAAGAGCGCAGGGACTTGGAACAAGGTTCCCTTTTAGCAAGGATCGCATAATAGAATCTCTTTCTGATTCTACAATATATATGGTTTTCTATACTTTTTTGGATATTCTCCGCAGTGCAGGTATACAGCCAGATCAGCTCAAGCCAGAATTCTTTGATTTTGTATTGCAGGGTAAAGGTCTTGTCCAATCAACTTCAATTTCAACAGGAATTAGCGAAGATATTTTAGTAAAGTGCAGAGAATCTTTTGAATATTGGTATGGGGGGATGACATCAAGACATTCTGGAGGAGACCTTATTCCAAGTCATTTGACAATGTATATATTTAACCACATTGCGCTTTTTGATAAAAAATTCTGGGTAAAACAAATAGTAGTTAACGGGCTTGTGTTTTATGAAGGCCAGAAGATGAGTAAAAGCCTCGGAAACATAATTCCTCTTATAAAAGGCATTGAAATGTTTGGTGCAGATCCTATAAGATTCCTTGAAATAGCAACTGCAAATTTAGATTCTGACAATGACTTTTCGCCAAAAGCAATAGAAGGTATAAAAGCAAAAGTGGATTATATAAGCAGCATAATTGAAAATATAAACTCATTTGGATCTGGCCAACTTAACCATATAGATTTCTGGCTTTACTCAAAGCTTAATTCAAAGATAAAGTTGTCTACAGAATACCTTGACTCTATGCTATTCAGGGATGCTTACAATGAGATCTTTTACGGCATAATTAATGATTTGAGATGGTACTTTGAAAGAGGCGGATCAAATCAGATTGTGCTGCAAGATGTACTCGAAAGTTTTCTAATAATGCTCTCTCCGGTTATGCCTCATATAGCAGAGGAACTTTGGAGCAGGATGGGTAAAACAGATCTAATTGCAAAGGTCAAATGGCCTGCATTTGATGATTCTATGGTCAATCAAGAGATAGAATATATTGAAAATATACTTGCATCAGCAATTTTTGATATAAATAAAGCAATTGAACTCTCTGCAAGAATACCTGCAAACAGCAATAAAAGATTAAACAGAATAAAAATAATAATAGCAGATGATTGGAAAACAAAGTATTTTAATGCTCTTGCTAAGAATAAAAATATATCACAGGTGCTTGCAGACAATGAAGATGTACCAAGGGAAAAGGCTGCTAAGTTCTTATCACAGTTTGCAAATAAGATAAATGCATTGAGACCTGTGCCTGACATAAAGTCAAAGAGCATATTTGATGTTTTTTCAGAGTCATCAAAGTTTCTTTCGTCAAGATTTAATACCGAAATAATTATAGAACTGGAGTCAGAGTCTAATTCTCCAAGAGCCCTAAGAGCCTTCATTGATAAGCCTGGTATAGATGTTTTATGGGAGTAAATGAGCAGCAATGACGCTGTTGTATTTTTTATAGTGCATGGTGCAATACAAAATGTAGGCTATAGATCTTTTGTTGCATCCATAGCAAAGAAATATTCTTTGTCGGGTATGGTAAGAAATGTGTATGACGGTAGCGTTGAAATTCTTGCAGTTGGAAACAAAAAAAGTATCGAATCATTTTCAAAAGAGATAAATATCCAGACAAAGTTCGGGATTGCAGTATTTGCTATTGAGTCTCATTATGAAAAAGACTGGATCAAAAAAATGTTGTATCCTTTTATGATTGAAGACTTCAAAAGATTTACAATTGAAAAAACAAAAGTAGTTTAATCCGACTCTAGCAAAACAAATAAAAGTTAAAAATAAGTAGAGACGAGAAAAGCCAGAGATAATAAACAAGTAAAAAGTGCATAAAAAGTGATTTAATAAAATTAATATCTGAATTAAATAAAGCATTTCCCACATTCATTATCGACTCCTTAGCAGCGCAGGGGCTTAACAAGTTTAATCCATTACAGCAACTTGTATTCAAAGATGCAATTCCTGAGCAAAATATCTTGGTTTCTGCACCCACCGCAAGTGGAAAAACTCTTATTGCTGAGATTCTTTGCATCAACAGCATAATAAATAAGCACAAGAAAGCGGTTTATATAGCACCAATGAAGGCTTTAGTAATGGAAAAATACAATGACTTCAAGGCTAACTACCCTTATTTTACTTCTGCTGTTTCTATAGGTGATCTTGATGCTAATGATTCCTGGCTTTCAGGATTTGATATGATATTTGTTTCTACAGAAAAATTTGATAGTTTGATACGGCACAATGCGGACTGGATTGAAAAAATAGGGTGCATTGTGTTCGATGAGATACATATGATTGATGATTTATCTCGCGGCGCAACTCTTGAGCTTCTCATAACAAAGCTTAAATCTAATGAGATACAGATTGTTGGATTGAGTGCGACTATAGGTAATGCAAATGATCTTGGGAAATGGCTTAATGCAGAAGTGATAGAAAGTGATTATAGACCAACAAAGCTGCAAAAAGGCGCACTGCTTGACTCAAAAATATATTTTAGTATGGATTCAGAGGGAAAAGCAATAGGCACAAGCCACTCCAACAGCGTGCTTGATCTTATTGATGATCATATGCAGGGAAGTCAGCAGGTATTGATTTTCTATTCAACTAAAAAAAATACTGAAAATGAAGCTTCTAAACTAGCTAATTTTGTAGGTCCACGGCTTGCGCAACATGAGAAAGCAAAACTTAATGAAATCTCTGAAAAAGTGCAGAAAGTTCTTGAAATCCCTACAGAGCAATGTTTAAAGTTGTCACGCCTTGTCAGCAATGGGGTTGCATTCCATCACAGTGGGTTGCTGCCTCATCAGAGGATGCTTGTTGAAAATGCATTCAAGGAAAATTTAATAAAAGTAATATGCTCGACAACCACATTAGGCATGGGTGTAAATTTACCTGCTCATACAGTGCTTATTAAAAATATATACAGATTCAATGCATATGCATCAGAGATGCTTGAAACTAATGAAGTACTGCAGCTTCTCGGACGTGCAGGCAGGCCTAAGTATGATACAGAAGGTCTTGGACTTATTGCAATTAATGCTAAAAAAGACCTAAAGAAGGTATTTGAAAAGTACATAACAGCTTCACCCAGTGCGATAGACTCAAAGTTAGCGATAGCACCTTTGCTTAGAGCGCATATTCTTTCATTCATAAGTCAGGGCTATCTTAATACGCAAGCAGAAATAGAGGAATTTATGTCAAGAACTTTTTATGGGTTTCAATATTCCGACAAGGATAGGATTAAACAAGTAATATCTTCAATAATAACAGAATTGCAGGAATGGGGCTTCATAGAAAATGAAGGAAGTAGTATTAACTCAAGATTCATAGCCACAAAGCTTGGCAAAAGAGTAAGCGAACTTTATATAGATCCTCTCTCAGCTAAATGGATTATTGATGCTGTAAAAGATATCGACACCATAAACGCCAGTGAAAACTCTGCAGAGATTAATTATGATCTCATGCTTCTTTACCTTCTTTCAAATACGCAGGAATTGAGGCCTTATAACAAACCAATCGAAGAAAGCAATTTCTTCTTTCCAATGTACATGAGAATAGGCTCTAGTTTCTATGAAAATTATAGAATAGGGGAAATGTCATCTGTTAATGCTTTTACTACCTCTATGATGCTAAATGACTGGATAATGGAAGTCAAGGAAAATGAAATAATAGAGAAATATAGCATCACGCCAGGGTTTCTTTACTCTAAGCTTTCTAATGCAGACTGGATAGCTTATGCTATAACAGAGATATTTAAAATATTGCGCAGACCGCAAAATAGATTATTAGAATTGAGAATTAGACTTAAGTATGGAATAAAGCAGGAATTACTGGATCTTGTAAGGCTACAGCATATTGGGCGTGTAAGAGCAAGAATGCTTTACAAGAATGGAATCAAGACAATCAGCGATTTAAAAGTAGCTGGCCAGGAGCGCATTCAAAGTCTTTTAGGTAAGGAAATTGGTACAGCAGTCATAAAACAGATTTATAATGAAAATGATTAAATCTTAGTTGTGAATTATTTAAGTGTTTTAAATCAAATATTAAAATGAGCGTATGTTATTATTAAATGAACATATTACTAGGCCCATTCATGGCAAAATAAAATTTTCTGCAGAAGACTTTATAGTGGAAGAGATAACAAACAATGGCACAGTGCTTGAAAAGGATAAGATCTTTAACGAAATGCCATTTATTGTAGCAGACGATACAAAAGTCAAAAAGGTGGAAGGTAATAATTTTTCACTTTTTATAATGCAGAAAAAAAATTGGAATACAATTCAAGCACTTACTGAAATTGCAAGAAAACTTGGTAGAAGCTTTAAGTCTGTTGGCTTTGCAGGCACGAAAGATAGAACCTCAATATCTACTCAGTTATGCACAATGTTTGGGACCGATCCTGCTAAACTTCTTGAACTGCGCATAAAAGATATACAAATAAATGGAGCATGGCAAATAAGTAAAAAAATAGAGCTTGGGGACTTGCTTGGGAATCGATTCGATGTAAAAATTAGGAATGTAGAAATCTCCAGTAGTATAAAAGAAAGCCTTGAAAACCTTAGAAGCCTTGGAAATATTTTTCCAAATTATTTTGGAGAGCAGAGATTCGGCAATAGAAATAATAATTATTTTATAGGGATAGATATACTAAAAGGTAATTTTGAAGCGGCTGCAATGAAATTCCTGACTGATATACAAAATGAATCAAATCAAGAAGCTGTAGAGGCACGCACACGGTTATCAAATGAACGCGACTTTGATAAAGCATTGAGTTATTTCCCAAAATATCTTAAATATGAAAGGATTATGCTGCATCATCTTTCAAAACTTCCAAATGATTATGCAGGCGCCTTAAGGAAATTGCCAAGATCCCTTTCCCTTATTTTTATGCATTCTGTTGATGCATTTATATTTAACGAGGAGCTGGAGTTTTATATTAAGAACATGGATATGGTAAAAGAAATTAAGTTTTTCTGCAATGTTAATTCATTAGGGTTCCCGGATTTAATGAACTTATCTTCTGGCAGTGGCATTGACAAAAGCAAGATAAATAGCAAGGTCTTTGCAGTGGCTAGCCTTGTAGGTTATGATTCTACATTGAATGATATTGAAAAAGAGATTATTAGCGCGCAGGGGCTTGAGCAGGAAATGTTCAAAATGAAAAGAATGCCCGAATTGAATTGCAAGGGCTCATACAGAATTTTATTTTCACCATTTTATAATTTCAACTTTAATGTAGACACCGACAGAGAAAGTAGTGATGAATTTGCAGAATTCAAATTCTCATTGCCAAAATCAAGTTATGCCACAGTATTTTTAGCCGAGTTCGTAAATTCTAATTATAATAATAATTAGAATAATAAATAAGACATACGCCACTAGAAATACAATTTTATTTCATACTCTATCTTTTACTATATCTCATGTTTATTGCAAAATAAAGGCAAACTTAAAATAAACTGCTGAGTTATAATTATTTATGCACGAATTAATATTTCTTGGTACTGGATGTCCAAATGGCAGTAAACAAAGAGGTGAAGCATCAATATTTTTTGATGGATTACTCCTAGACTGTGGTAATGAATGTGCTGATAAATTAGTAAGTCTAAATCTAATTAATAATATAAATTCAATATTGATAACTCATCTACATAGTGACCATATAGGGGATATAGGTAGGCTGCTTTCTCTTATTGCTCTAAATAGTACAAGATTAAAAACTATAAATCTATTTTCACCACCGGGATTTTCTAAAATTATGGATAAATATACAAATATGTCTGAAATCTTAAGCTATTTTTCTGAAAAAATACACATAGAATTACATGAGGGTCTTATAAAAAATAAATACATCGGAGGCAAAATTATTTCATCATATGAAATGAATCATAATGTTGAGGATTATGGCTATTTAATTGAATTTGATGGTACTAAATTATTTTATACAGGAGATACCCGAAAATGCGCAATACCAATCAAGGTAGATTATGTAATACACGATTCAATGTCCACTGAATCTGAAAAAGGGATTGTAGATGATACAGGCCATAGCACTGCAAAGGATGCAGCATTATTTGCAAGAGACGTAGATGCAAAAGTGCTGTTTTTAACCCATATTAATAATGACTGGATTTCCAATAATACTGAACTTATTGATGAGGCAAAAATGCATTTTAATGGGGAGATATATATTGCTGAAGATTTTGCAAGATTTTCTCTTAAATCGAAATCAGAATTGTATTCAAGTTTAAGAAAGAACAGGAACAGCATAAAGAAAGATAGAGTATAAAGAAAATATGCGATGGTAATGGTTTAATGAAAGATAAAAAATTTAGTGAATTAAAAACAGATATACTTATTATTGGTGCAGGCGGAGCTGGCTTGCGGGCTGCGATTGAAGCACATGATGCAGGAGCAAATGTGACTATTGTATCTAAATCACTTCTTGGCAAGGCGCATACTGTTATGGCAGAGGGAGGGATTGCAGCTTCAATTGCTGATGTGGATGCTAATGATAACTGGAAAGTACACTTTTCAGATACTTTTGTTGAAGGCGTCTATTTAGGTGACTGGAAAATGATTGAAATTCTTGTTAAAGAAGCGCCTGACAGGGTTTATGAACTTGAGCAGTATGGAGCGCTATTTGACAGGACACCACAAGGAAAGATTATGCAAAGGGCATTTGGCGGCCATACCTATAAACGCCTTTGCCATATAGGAGATAGGACAGGACTTGAGATTATTAGAGTTCTTGAAGACCAAGTATTGCATAGGGAAATACAAATCCTAGACGAAACAACTATAACAAAGCTTGTAGTGGATAATGGTAGAATCATTGGGGCAATAGGGCTTGAATACATGACAGGAAATTTCATTGCCATCTCATGCAAATCAGTAATCCTTGCCAGTGGCGGATGCGGTCGAATTTACAAAACAACATCTAATTCATTAGAATCTACAGGAGACGGGCTTGCCCTTGCATATGATGTTGGCTGTGCTCTTATTAATATGGAAATGGTACAGTTTCATCCAACAGGTATGGTATATCCTGAAAGTGTTAAAGGTCTTCTTGTAACTGAAGGCGTAAGAGGTGAGGGGGGCATACTTTTGAATAATAAGGGCGAAAGGTTTATGAAAAGGTATTCCCCAAAGAGAATGGAATTAGATGCGAGGGATGTAGTAGCAAGAGCAATATATAACGAAATCCTTAAAGGCAATGGAACTGAACATGGAGGAGTTTACCTTGATATTACGCACAAAGGAGCAGCATTTATAAAGAAGAAGTTACCTGCAATGTATGATCAGTTCAAAGATTTTGCAGATATAGATATTACAAAACAAAAGATGGAAGTTGCACCTACTGTCCACTATCATATGGGGGGAGTAAAAGTAGATGCAGAGACATGCGCTACGAATATAAAAGGGCTTTATGCAGCAGGGGAAGTTACTGGTGGCCTCCATGGTGCAAACAGGCTTGGCGGCAACTCTCTCGCAGATATACTTGTTTTTGGCAGACGGGCGGGAATTTGGAGCGCTAAATATGCACTGCATCTAGATGCAGGTAATAAGGAAATTTTAAAAGCTCAGTTGCAAAATGAAATTAAACGTATTAATAGTTATCTTAGAAGTGATGAAGAACCTTCACAGTACAACAATAGTAAGTTTAGGATTTATGAACTCTTAGATACTTTAAGGCAAGCAATGAATGAATATGTTGGCATAATAAGAAATGCCAAAGGTCTTTATAACTCGATAGAAGTCCTAGAGAATATAAAAAAAGAAATAAAAGATATAAAAGTTTCAGGCACAACCAAGTATAATAGAAGCCTTCTTGCAAGGATGGAACTAGAAAATCAGCTGATTGTTGCAGAATGCATAATACGCAGTGCTATCGAGAGAAAAGAAAGTAGAGGTGCACATTTCAGGAACGACTTCCCTAAAAAGAATAAGAAATGGCTTAAATGGATAATATGCAAAAAGAAAAATGGCAGGCTTGCATTGTATCCATTACAACTTAAACAAATCCCAAAGCACCTTTCATTTATACAAAAAGAAAAATATGCTCTCGTTATAAAATAATGTAAATAATTAGAAAACTATGAAGTTATGTGAAAAGATTACATGGAAAGAAAAATAAAAATTTTTAGTTCAAAGCAGGAGAGATTAATAGAATATACCGTGCCTATAGAGCATGGTATGGTTGTATTGGATGCAGTTATATATGTACTTGAACATTTTGATTCAAGTATAAGCGCAAGATGGAACTGCAAGGCAGGCAGATGTGGATCTTGCGGAGCAGAAATAAATGGCATTCCTAGTCTCATGTGTAAAACAAGGCTTGACTCAATCAATGGCGATATAGAAGTAGTGCCTATGAAAGTATTCCCAAATGTTAAGGACCTTGTTGTTGATCCTACAGATACTTGGCGTATTAAAAAAGCAATGCCAAATTTCAAAATCAGTGAAATGGTTATTTCAAAATCTAGTGGAATTACTGCAACAAAAAATATTACATTATATGAATATGATGTTACACGGGCGCAAGAATTTAAGAAATGCATAGAATGTTTCTTATGTTTGGATTCATGCCATGCGATTCGTGTGCATAAGTCTGCTTATATAGGCCCTATGCATGTAGCGAAGGCAGCATCTTTAGACATGAATCCATTAGATTCCCTTGACAGGAGGGACTTTCTTGATAAAAATGGCATAAGATTTTGCAATGTTACAAAATGCTGTACAGAGGTATGCCCCGCAAAAATAAAGATAACAGATAATGCAATAATACCTGAGAAAGAGAGGATTAACGATAAAAAAATAATATAATTAAAATATGCTGCAGTCTGTCATTATATAAGAATGATTAAATGAAAAAAACTAGGAATATAATAAAAGCAATGTTGCCTCCAGAATTTAGGAGCATAAGGTTTTTTTCATTTTTATTTTTAATGGCATTGGCATTTGTTGCCCTTTTAATATTTCGTATCCCTAAATATAAAGGATATATAGATCCATTTTATTCCCCAACAATTCTTATATTGCCTGCAATTGCACTTTTCAGACTAACATGTTATGCTTTCAGGAAGAGTTACAATAGGCATGTATTTACGCATCCTATGGCATGTATAGTATCTTCCAGCAATGATTTAAATAAGAATTATACTGGGGAATCGAGCTATGTATTTAGGATAGAGAATTTGCATAGGTATTTCATGTATTTTTCAGTGCTGATACTCCCATTTTTCTATTATGATGCATATGTATCTTTTGCGTATAATTTTTCATTGATTAGATTGGGCAGTATCTTGCTTTTGGCAGATGCTATTATATTAAGCCTTTATGTTTTTTCATGCCATTCAGTACGCAACCTTATTGGGGGCAATAAAGACTGCTTTAGTTGCATGAAGTTTTCAATAAGCAGGAAGAAAATTTTTGATTTGCAATCTTTTTTGAATGAGCACCATGAATTTTTTGCATGGTTTAGTCTAGCATTTATAATTTTTATTGATCTTTTTATAAGAGCTATGATTGCATTCCATTTTGATATTATTTTGTTGCATATATAAAAATAGGATTATAAAATACATTAGAATGGTAAAATGATAAAATTAAATCCAAGCTACAAATATCCTCTATTTTTTATAGGCCTATTAGTTATAATATCTGCAGGGTTCATCTACAAATTTATGAATAATATAGATATTAGTGCAATCACTGCAACTAGCGGATTTATAATATTTATTGCCTCAATAGTGTTATAATATTTTTATATATCTGCATGATGCAGCAATAAATAAAATCCACTATAATCTATATCCTTATTTTTGGTGCTTATTTATAAGCTCAACAACTTGATAAATTGCCTTTCTAACTTCGCCTATTGTTGCAGCTCCGGTGCATATAATTTTGCCATTCTTGAAAAGAAGAATTGCAGACTTTGGGTTGTATACTTTAAGGATTGCACCAGGGAATTGCTCAGGCTCATAATCAATGTCATGAGACACCGCAGCAAGGTTGTATAAATCAAGTTCCCTACCCATATCAGTGCTTGCGACTATATTTACTACTTTATATGTCGGCTTTAATATTTTAATCTTAGAATTTTTTGTCTCCTTGGCCATCTAAATCACATATTTATTTATCATTCTTATTTATCCTTTTATATAGTTAAAGAGTAAGATTTTAATAACCTTTTGCTGAAATTACTCGCATCAAATATTACTCTAATATTGTTCTGTTGCAGAATGTATAACTGTAGTCTGCAAGCTTATTTGTCTGTTTGTTAAACATTATGTTTTATTCATCCGCATGCTCAGATTGTGATTCCCTTTCATCAATTTTCTTTTTGTTATCTGTTCGCTTCTCCTCTTCATTTTCTTCTTCATCTTTTTTTAATATATTTTTATAGTGCTTTTCGACAAGCCTTGTTATATCTAATGAAATTTTATTGAAATCCTTGCCTGTTATTGAGCTAAGATCACCTGCGAGCTGTTTTGAGTATCTCATTATTGTTTTGTATTTGTTTGCTTCATAGTTTATTTGCTGCTTGCCTTTTATATATCTCTGTATGCCTCTTGCAGCTTCCATAAGCGCAAGCCGTATTTCTTCAATTATTTCATCATGTTTTGCAATTGACTCTTTTCCAACGCCTTCATAAGGAATATGCACTGAGGATACATTAACAAAAACACTGATTGGTTGAGTATCCATGTCCAATCCATATCTTTTCCAGTCTATGGTTTTTGCAGCAACTGTTATTGCACAGCTGCCAGAGTCAAATAGAAGAGGCACTCTATTTGCAAATCTTAATATATTTCCATTTAATTCATCATCATGCTGGATTCCTGAATTCCCTCCAAATGCAATTGCAGCTTCTACAATAAAAGGTATTCCTCCTTTAAATACTACTGGCTTCCTTTCAATCACATTCATATATTCGGGATTAATTATGTTTTCAATTGCTATTTTTATTTGGCTCTCCCCTATTGGGATTATGGCGCTTGTATCTGGAAGCATCCATTTGATTTTTTTGAAATCAGCAATAAGTCGTTCTGCTTCATCCCATGTAAGCTTTCTAGGATCTTTGTCAAGGTCCACATTATTAATTTCTTTCAGCTTGTCTCTTGTGACTCTTGAAAATGCCTCTATAAGGAAAGTAGAAACTTTATTTGCTTTTGAGTATGCCGCATATTCAAGCAAATCATTTACAGATAAACCAAGCGGATGAGGTTTTACTATCTTCGGTTTTTCAGGTATACTGTTGACTGCTCTTAGAAACA
>JAJYVI010000007.1:18319-18935 GCA_021792115.1 Microcaldota archaeon
CCTTATTTTCTGGATCTATGAACTTTATTTCGAGATGAGGATTTGAAAGAGCTGTCCTCCTTAGGTATTCGTATATGCTATGCTCACCACCAATGTATTTTACTTCTGCAAAATTTGCTTCTATATATAACCCATGGGATTGACTGTTGAAATCTTTAATATCTTCTATGTTAGTTATTAAAGGTTTATTGTCTTTTGTATCAATAGATATATGGCAGGAATATGCGTTTTTGCCTGTGTTAGACATTACAAAAATAGGCTTTCCTGTGGTTACTTGGGAAAATAAAGTACATCCTGCAGCTCCTATTCCTTGTTGCCCCCTTTGCTGGACAAACCTATGGAATTTTGTTCCTGCAAGTATTACTGCTAAGGCCTTACCTATATATGCTTTCGGGATTCCTGGCCCATTGTCCTGCACTATTACCTTAAATTTTGTATCGTCCTGTTTCTCAATCCTAACTGTTATATTGGGTAGAATTCCGGCTTCTTCGCACGCATCCAAGGAATTAGTCACGTATTCATGGACTACGGTAACAAGAGATCTTGTAACTCCAGAATATCCTAACATCTGTTTGTTTTTCTTGAAAAATTCAGATATAGAGTGCTGCTTGAATTC
>JAJYVI010000008.1 GCA_021792115.1 Microcaldota archaeon
CTATAAAATTGATAGGATAAATAATCCAAAACATAAAATGTCAAATTGAATTGGAGCAAAGAATTAGTGTGAACTTTGCCAAAGTGGCGAAGTTAAGTTTTATCTATTTTTTATATAACTATGAAGCTGTTGAAAATTTAATTGTGCAGAAAATTTTGATTTTATATTTCTAATTATAATAAATTTTACAAGAGTGATCATGATGGCTTTTTAAAGTTACAAAATAATTTTAGCATGTATTTTTTAAGTTTATTATTCATTATATTTTATTGAAATTGTTTGAAAATTTAAGATTTTCAATTTGGAATCCTGTACTGTTTATAAATGGAGGAATGTTATATTTTAAAGTGAGATAAATGCAAAAGTACAATGCTTTGTTTGCAGAGAAGAATAGTCAATTAACATTGAAGTCTATATATTTCAAAATTGGCACAAACATGGCAAAAATTATCAGATCTGGAGTATGTGGAACAGATAAACATGTAATTATGGGACACATTAAGGATGTAAAACTTCCTCGTGTTTTGGGTCATGAAAATGTAGGTGAGATTGATGGCAAACGCTATGTTTGGCCTGCAATAATACCTTGTGGAGTTTGTTTGGCTTGTCGTGAAGGGAGGTATAATTTATGTGAAAATAATCAAGTTTTTGGACTTACCACTGAAGATATAAACATTGGTGGATGGGCAGAATATACTCCAATTCCAAAAGGTACTGTTTTATATCAAGTACCTGATAGTATAGGGGATGATGAAGCTGTGTTAATAGAGACGGTTGCAAGTACAAAACCCTTGCATACTATAGATGTTAAAGGAAAAGATATCCTAATAATTGGTTCTGGAGCTATTGGCTTGGTTGGAGCAGTTCATGCCAAAGTTAAAGGTGCTTCAAAGATAACAATGGTAGGTCATAAAGAGCAAGCCAAAGTATTAGGTAAAATAATCGATTCATTCTATGAAAAAAATACCCCTATAGAGATAGTTGGAAGTCAATATGATATTGTATATGATGCTGGGGGAGATCCAGTATCATGCGATTACTCAATAAATGCAGTAAAACCGTTTGGTACTGTACTTGAAAGTGCTTGTATGCCACACTCCTTTAATGTAGATTTAAATACTTTAATATCAAAAGAAGCAAAATTACACACACAATATGGATATATACCTGATGATTTTAAATGGGCAATTGAATTGGTAGAACAGAACCTTACAGATTTTAAAAAGGTCATCACGCATAAATTCCATTTAAGTGAATATAATAAAGCATTAGAAACTATTCTAAATAAGAGATACGGTAAAATTATGTTCTTACCATAAATTTTTTCTTGCTTTTTGCTTATAAAGAGACATATCTTAATTTATAAAGATTGATAACTTTGCTTCTACTTAAATAATTTATCTACAATGCGGGCTGATTCCTGTTTTGCAATTTTATATTTCATGTTATGTTTATCTAATAATTCCTTTACAAGTTTTCCTGCAAGCTTCGATTCTAGTTTATTATTAATATCTATAGAATCATCTGAAAACCACTTCACTAAATTAATATATAACTGCTTATTACCATTTTCTACTGCTAATCTTACTTTCTCTGCTGCAATATTTGGATTTTCTGACAATTGTATATTATTTTTACATATACTCTTACTCATTTTTGACTCAATCAATCCTGGAATTAGATCAGTATATGTAACAGATGGAAAATTACTAATCTTTAACTTTTTAGCTAAATTTCTTACTAATTTCATATGACCTATCTCATCTATACCTAATGTCACTAATACACTGCGGTATCCATAATCAAGCGGCAGTAATATATCTGAAGACATCAGTAAGGCAGATAATGTATAGGGTAAACCAATATTTTTCCAATAAATAGATTCAAGTTCTGATTTAGTTAATTGATTTACAAGCATATATGTTTTTTTAAGAGTATCAATATTGTTGCTTTGTAAATATATTTTAGATTTTTTAAGATTAATTCCTGAGGCCGCAAGGTGTGTCAACAAATCTAATGTACTATTTTTTATTATATTTTGTTTGGTATGGCGGACATAGAGGGCTTCTAAATCAGCTATAGGGATATATAGTTTAGCATTATACTTTTTTTGATAATATGCCATTTGCTTAAATATACATAAAGTTCCAATATGTGGATTCCCGCTTGGAGTAAAACCACTAACCAATGCTGCTTTCCCTTTTTTTACATTATTAAACCATTCACCAAAAAACTCGCTACCTATAATTAAGTTGTTATTAATAAAATTTTCAGGTTCCATATCAGAGCTGAAATTGAATTTGTTTAATCTGAACTGTTTTCTCAATTTTGTATAATCCGGTATCCACTTCCCCTTCACTTCCCACACATTAAATTCCATATGTGTTACCATTTTATCAATCTATTACTTTTATTTAAGATATTAAACTTTACTAGATAACTCAATTATTGTGGCATTCCCCACTCATAAATGATGTGGGATTTTACATTCTTTTTGTTAATTTGATTAACATTAATAAAAAATACTTCATTCAGTGCATTACAAGCAATATATATTCTTAGTATTATTCTTTTTTAGTTTCTTCTGACATCACACCAGACTTCTCTATCATCAATTCTACATCGACGCCGTCATTCTTCATTATTGAGCTTGCCATTTCCTTGATGGTTATATGTTCTAATTTTTCTTTCATAGGTTCGATTTTTTTAAGTAACTCATCATAGAGTATTTTTTTCATTTCACCACTAAGTATCTTACCGTGCTTATAATCATCATAGAGTTGTTGGGCTTCTCTAATATTTTTAAATACATACTTGAGATATAAATAAGATATATCAACATCAGGTACACCACCCAGTCTTCTATGTTCCTCAATCGTTGCCTTACCACCACTAAAAGTCTGCGATACTTTCTTCTTTACTTCGTTCAGGGTATCCTTAAATATATAAATTGCATTTCCTTTCGACTTTGACATTTTTCTTCCATCTATTCCAGGTAAGAAGCATCCATGAAGAACACTTGCTTTTTCATATCCAAACTTTTCAGCAACATCTCTAGAGGCACGAAGATGAGTATCCTCATCTAATCCTATCGGAACTAAAACATTTTTTATACCTAGCGTCTGAGGGAATATAACATGTGCAGATTGAATTGAAGGATAAAATGTTAAACCTATATTATCTGAATCTTTATAATCATAAATTGCCCTTATTGTAGTAATATTTATCCCTCTAGATATCTTTATTGCTAAATTGTAGATATTCGTATAAATCTGATCTATTATGAAATGTGTTTTTTTAGGCTCATATCCGTATGCCAATGCCTCTTTCACCAATCTGAATGAATTTTTTAATCCAATTTCTTGGTTATCTATTTTTCTAGCCACATAACTCTCATCGTCTGATATTGGGAAATACAAATCTATTCCATACTCATTTTGAAAAAATAAATTAATATCAAGCACTCCTATATGTCCTATGTGAAACTGGCCACTGGGATTAAGACCAGATACTATTGCACTCTTTTCATTATTTAATAATCTCTCATAAAATTTATCAAAATCTCTATGAGATGTAAGAAATCCATTATGGAAATACTTATAATCCGGTTTTTTCTTGAGTTCTTCTATGCGTGAAGCACCAAAAGCAGTTATAAGCTTTTCTTTGTCATCATATAATCTTTTTAATTCGTTTTCAACCTGTTGCTTTGTTTCTTCATTGGTACTATGAACAATATTCCCCTCCTTTATTGTATTTTTTATCATATCATCCCATTTTAATTTTATATCATAATATATAATTAGTATGTTGGAAATTTGAATGAAGCTGTTGAAAATTTAATTGTGCAGAAAATTTTGATTTTATATTTCTAATTATAATAAATTAGATAAGAATGATCTTGATGATTATTTTGTAAATGCATATACATAAACATTAACTATTTTAAAAATATTTTTCAATGCAAAATGAAAAATAACAAATCTTTAGAATTATAAATGATTTTAACATATATTTTTAAGTTTATTATTCATTATATTTTATTAAAATTGTTTGAAAATTTAAGATTTTCAACAGACTCATAAACACAATAATTGTTAATGCTTAAATATTTTCTTTTACAAATATGAGATTAGTTGCATGTTACTATGCAGTTTTAGATTCTATTTTATTTATATTTAATTAGAGTTAATTTTCTGGTTTTACTATGAGCGATGAAATTTCAAGGTTATCAATGAAAGAAATTCGAATCGGCAGATATATAATGGTAGACAATATCCCATGCAAAGTGGTAGAGATAGAAACAAGTTCTCCTGGAAAGCATGGATCTGCAAAGATGCGTGTTACTGCAATTGGCATATTCGATGGCCAGAAGAAAACACTTCTTAAGCCTTCAAGCAGCGATGTAGAAGTGCCTGTAATTTCAAAGCATAAGTCTCAGGTTGTATCTATAACTGATAAAACTGCTCAGCTTATGGATCTTGAAACCTACGAAGTGTACGAATTAGCTATACCAGAAGAGCTACAAGGTAAAGTGAAGCAAGGAAATGAAGTAGAAGTAATTGAAGCGACAGGAAGGAAACTGATGTCGAAAATAATTGGTGAATCAAAATGAACATAAAAATAGTTTCAGAATTTGACAATAAGCTACTTGACAGAAAAGAGATAAAGTTTATTATTGAAAATACTAATTCACAGACCCCAAGAAAATTGGATGTGAAAGCAGAGCTTTGCAAAAAGGCAAGTCTTAACCCGGACAATACTGTTATAATACGCATAAATCAAGAATTTGGGTCGCAGAATCTAGACTGCATTGCGCATTACTACAATTCAAAAGAGTCTATTGCAGAGTTTGAGCATGACTACATCCTTAACAAAAAGAATGCAAAGGAAAAGGCAGAGGTCAAGGAAGAAGCGAAATAATGCGCTATAAGTTCTTTTTCTATCTATGACAAGTGTTTTATATGGCTGAAAATAAGAAAGAAAAAAATGAAAAAAAGGAAAAAAAGCAGAAAGGAGAATATACAGAAGGGAAATTCTGCCCAAAATGCGGGTCTCGCATGGCTATCCATAGTGATAGATTTTCATGCGGAAAATGCGGATATACTGAATTCAAAAACAGTAATTCAAAGTAATAATATCCCGTCTGCAGGATTGATCAGATGCAGGTGATCTACTGAATATGTCAGATAAGCGTAAGCATAAATTTTCATTTGATCAAGGCAAGCAGCATGTTAAAATCAATAAAAATAGTAGATTGTTATTCTATATAATCTCTGCATCCCTTGCGCTGTCTGTGGCATCCCTTGCGCTGTTTATTTCTTTGTCAGGCTTTGCAATATCCCAGCTTTTTTTAGAATCATTCATAACATCCTATTCTACAATTGTATTCTCTCTCTTCTTTTCGCTTCTTGCTTTCTTTTATATAATGTATAGGACTAATAACATTGAATTTGCAGTCAAAAACCTGGGTCTAAGCAGGGAGATGATTACACCAAAGAATATATTGATAGGGCTTTCTCTCTTTGTTATAATGCTAATTGTTGAATTTGGAATCTCTGCCTTCTCGCAAGTGACTCACATAGCCCTTCCTACAAATGTACAGCAGGTGCTCTCAGGGCTTCCAGTGTATTTTTTTGTTTTTACATTCCTAATTGCTCCAATAAACGAGGAGATATTCTTTAGAGGGTTTCTTGTTAATAGGATAGGGATTATCCCAAGCGCCCTTCTCTTTGCGCTCCTCCATTTTGGGTATGCGTCTATATCTGAATTTGTAGCAGCTCTTATTTTTGGACTCGTAGCAGGCTATGTATTCAAGAAAACAGGTTCTCTATATGCTACAATAACTGCGCATATCCTTCTAAATATGCTGACTATAGTGGCTTTATTCCTTATCTAATATTTTCTATTTCAATTGGTTATATGCAAAACATAAAAGTAGTTCTTGTTGAATCGAGGTACCAGATTAATCTTGGCTATATCGCAAGGGTGTCAAAGAACTTCGGGCTCAAAAGACTTTATCTCGTCAACCCTAAATGCAGGATTACAGGGGCCAATGCAATCAAGTATTCAAAGCATGCCAGAGAGCTTTTAGAGAATGCTATAGTATACAACAGCCTTTCAGAGGCGACAAAAGGGTACTTTGTAATTGGAACTACTGGAATATGGACAAAATCTAGCGCTTCATTTTTCAATGTTACTGATATAGATGCAGCTATGGAAACCCTGCGCAGATCTAAAATAAAAAACATCTGCCTGCTGATAGGCAGGGATAATACAGGTCTTACAAAAGATGAGCTTAAAAAATGTGATATGACTATTTTCATACCTACAAATTCCGAGTATCCTGTATTGAATATTTCCCATGCATTGGCTATACTTCTATACAGCCTTACAAAACTAAGTTTCAAAGACAAATATGCCTTTAATAATCTGTATGCAGGAAGAGCTCAGGCAGACAACACTGCACTTTTATTTGAAAAGTTTATAGCAGGAAACAAGCATGTAAGGGATAAAAAAGCAATTGCAATGGTGTTCAAGCATATACTTAAAAGAGCCAATCCAACAAAAAATGAGCTGAAGGCCCTCAATATTGCATTTCATATTCCTGGCAAATAATATTGTATATTATAAAGCGCAAAATAAAAAATATGCAAGCGCGTCAAAAGTATATTACTTGACTACTTACTTTCTATTCTTTCTATTTTTCTTTTCACATCCATAAGGAGGTCTAGAATAAGCCCTGCAATTATGAATAGTACACCTATCATTAGAAATAAAAATGATGCGAGCGCCCTGCCTGTCAATGTAAATCTGTTAGTTGAAAGGAAAATAGCAAATATATGTATACCAAGCGCAAGACCTGCTATGATAAACAATATTCCGATTCCGCTGAATAAAAGTAGCGGGCTGAAATCTCTTGCTGATCTTATTATATGAATTGCAACACCTATTCCATAAATAAACTTGGATTTTGCAAGTTTTGACTTGCCATAGTTTCTTTTATAATATTTAATTGGTATCTCATCTATTTTATATCCTCTCTTTGCTATTTCAATTGCAAAGAATCCTATTCCTGCTCTATAAGGCTTTACATCCCTTATCTCGTCAAATGCCTCTCGTTTCACTACGAAAAGTCCTGTAAGCACATCATGTATATGGATTCTATAAACTATACTATAGAGAAGAGATAAGAAGGCATTGCCAAACCTAAGGTAAGCATTCATTGATTCCTTCTGCAAGCCACCAAATCTGTTTCCGAGAACAAAATCTGCTTTATTGCTTTTTATAAGGGCTATTGCTTTTTTAATGCCATCAAGTTCATGTGTGCCATCAGCATCTATGCTTGCAAGTATATCTCCATGAGCATATCTAAGGCCTTTTATTATAGCAGCCTCAACGCCTTTCTTTTCTTGTTTAAGTATTGTCACTTTTGTCTTCTGCAGCCTTTGCAGATATTCCTTACTGCTCATGTTTACTATAATTATTTCAATATCCTTGCCAAGAAGATCTCTTAACTTTGGTATTATCTCGAATAAAGCCTCTTCTTGCATATTTGGAATTACTATGCTGATACTAGGCTTTTTATTATTAATTTTTTTAAATACCATTTTAACATCCCCGAAGGGGTTAATATTATATGAGATGCAACTTATACTTGAAATAATATTTTGGTTGTGAATGCGATTGCTGAACTTTGCAACAAAAACATCCTTCACTGAAGCTATACAACTATATACAATTCTTCTCGATATAAATATTTTTACACTTATTATTATAAATAATGATTGCATGACCGAAATTACTTGTGATAAATGCTACTGCAAATAGAATAGCTGCAGCAAACATTATTATGTTTCTTGTTCGTCTTGTAATAATAAGGTTGAGAATCCTGCTATAGAATGAATCCCACTCAAAAAGCTCATGAAGGTATAATAAAAATATGGGGGATATAAAAAAGAAAACAAAACCCAAAACCCGCAAGCAAGCGGTAAAAGAATCGAATTCCTTGACAAAGTCAAGGTTGTTTAACAGCAAAAAGTCTGTAAAGAAATCTGCACATAAAAATAGGTAAATGATATAATCATTCACAAGCTCATTTGGATCAATAATAACACCTCTATTCAACCCATTATATAGTAACAGCCCACACCACCCTAAAGCACGAGCCCTGTAAAGCAAGCTAATTATCTATAAAATGGCAGTTGTGAAATAATTATACAACATTATACAATATCTAATTGATTTAATTTTATAAAGTTAGATGCCCCGTTTAGAAAATTTCAAAAGATACTTAAAAGAAAAGAACAATAAATAATGATGATTTAATGAAAATTTATGCACTAAGATTTAACCATGATAATATATTGATGGATATGTTCTTTAGTGAAATATCCAAACCCCAAAATGTCATAATCGTAGCTTATGGTATGCCTGGAGCACCAGTCCAAAGAAACACGCCATTTGTGATAAAAGCTGTAGAAAGAGGATTTACAATAGTCGCGCCTCATTATATTGGCACTTTCGATAGCTATGGCAAATTCAATATTGAGAATGCTGTTTCCACGATTATTAAGACTGCCGAATTTGTCCACAAAGGTGAAGGTAAAAATATGCTAAAGGATTCTCTAGTAAAATGGCAGATTAAGGCAATAACCCTACTAGGTTGGAGTTTTGGAGGAAGTGTTGCCTTAGTCGCTGGTGCCAAATCACCTTATGTAAACAAGATAATTGCGATATCTGCACCTACTGATTATAGAACACATGCAAAATCATATAATGAGGAGAAACTTGAAGGATTATCTAAAACAATGAGTTTGCTATATCCTAATACATGGCGCATAGATCCTCAAGAAGCTTGGTCAAAGTTCTTAAAAGGAAAATTAGATCTAAATGCTATAGATTACGTAAATAAGTTAAATAGAAAGGAGATCCTATTTATACACGGCACTAATGATACTGTGGTAAATTCGAAGAGAGCGAAAGAATTATATGAAAAACTGGACAAAAACAAATTCAAGAAGGAAATTTTATTGCTTAAGGATAAAGGACATATTGATGTAAAAGACTTGGATGAAAATGATATATTTGATAGAATCTCTTCATTCATTGGAAAAGATTAGAATCCAAAAGACAGTTCTTTAGTTTATAAAGTTTATGATAAAATTGAGACATTATCTAAGCAGATTAGAGCAACCAGTAATGACTATTCTAAGTTAGAAGTAAATTTCAGAAAAGCTACTGGGGACAATTTAGTCAGAACAAATCTAACAAACTCTGAACTTTATAAAACTATTAGAAATAGTCATAGTGTAATAATACCAACTTATAAATCTGAAAAATATCTAAAAGGTTTACTTCGTTCTCTAAGCAACTAGAATTTCGATGGATCACTTGAAATAATCGTAGTAAACGATAGTTCAGATCCATTACTAAAATGATAAAACAATCTAATGTAAAATATAATTTAGAAGTAATAGATTTAAAAAGTAATTTCGGTAGATCATATGCACGGAATGTAAGGTTAGCAAAAGCAAATGGTGAAATTGTTTCCTTTATAGACTCAGACATGATACTACCTTACAATTATATCTGGGAACATAATAATAGAGCAATAATGTTACCAAATGCAGTTTTTGTTGGTTTCTATCAGAATATTGAATCTATAGAATACGACGTATTAATAAAAAGATTGGAAAAGAAAAAGTTTGTCTTTAATGCTGATTTTCATACTGATTCAAGATATCAAAAGATTTTTACTGAAGATAATCTTAAATGGAACTACAATCTAACAAGAGAAGATATGACAGATTTTGATAAAGGTAAATTAGAAGTACTTCAATATGTGAATAGTAGGGTTAATCTATCCTAAGATCAGCTAAAAGAGATTGAATTAGCAGCACTTATTTCTACCTATTAGCATACACTTAACATCCCTATCTTTCACTATAGGAAACGCTACTTTCTACTCTTTTATCAAACCACTATAAGCACTCTGCCACATCCTATCCTTAATTTATAACTCATTCCTCTATAAGCACAAATAAGGAGCAGGCTAATTGCCTGTAAAATGGCTATTGTGGAATATATATTTTGATATACATTTCGACGTTATTTAAGTATTTTCTACTACTACTTATATGATGTGTATGTCTGAATCATATGAAATTAAATGTTCATGCTACGATCATAAATTAGAGACAAAAATTAAATTGCTTTTTGTCATTGAGTAGACCACTCAATAGTTTCTCAAATCTTGGTTTAGTTTATTCATATGATATATAATCAAATTCAATATAAAAGTATTTAAGTCCCTCTGTAAGATAACTGCACACGCCTTCCTCGTAAA
Organism: Microcaldota archaeon; assembly: GCA_021792115.1. GTDB lineage: Archaea > Micrarchaeota > Micrarchaeia > Micrarchaeales > Micrarchaeaceae > JAJZMY01. The sequence goes on from JAJYVI010000008.1 coordinate 10,346, forward strand.
ATAGAAATGCGATTGCCGGGATTTGAACCCGGGCCGCGGCCTTGGCAAGGCCGTGTCCTACCAGGCTAGACTACAATCGCTCTTAGTCATTTCAATATTAATGATGCCAGTACATATTTTTATAAATTGCCAAAAATACAATATTATATATTCTTATTAACATGTCCAGCAAGCCTGAAAATGCCACAGGCAGGATTTGAACCTGCGACTTTCCGGTTTCAGAAATCTTTTCCATAAAAAGATGTGCTTCAGCCGGACGCTCTCCCACTGAGCTACTGTAGCAAAGAAACAGATATTATTAACTATTAAAGTATTTAATTATTATTATTTAGCCGCATATTTATTATAGCAATTAGTTGCTTGTGCATACTCATATATATTTGGTGTTATTTTGGATATAGCGATAGCAGATAAATTCATAAGAACTGAACTTATAGAGCCAAGAGAATATCAAATTAATATAATAAAAAGCATTGCGCATAAAAATTCTCTTGTAGTTCTCCCTACAGGGCTTGGAAAAACAATAATTGCGCTCTATGCAATGTCAAATGCATTATCTTATGGGAAGAAAGCAATGATTCTGTCTCCAACAAAGCCGCTGGCAGAGCAGCATTACAATTCAGTTGCCAAACTTATGAAGCTGGACCAGAATGAGATAGTGCTCATAACAGGGGCAGTGCCTGCAGCAGAAAGATCTGCATTCGAGACTGATGCGAAAGTTGTTATCGCAACACCGCAGACAGTTGCAAATGACATAAAAGCAGGAAGGCTTGACCTTAAAGAATACGGAATTGTAGTGTTTGACGAATGTCACAGAGCAATAGGCAAATATGCATATACTTATATTGCAGACGAGGCAAAGATAAACGGGATACAGACGCTGGGCTTAACCGCATCACCTGGAAGCAGTGAAGCAAAAATAAAAATGCTAGTAGATATTCTTGGCATTCAAAATATAGAGGTAAGGGTGCCAAGTGATGATGATGTGTACAAGTACATTGCTGGAAAAAGGACCAATGTTATTTATGTTGACAGGAATATTGCAGTAAATGAAATAATCTCTTTGCTGAGGCCAGTGATAGAGGAGCATTTCCTAAAGTTGAAGAAGTATGGATTCTGCTATTTCAAGACATTCGAGTCTATACCAAAGGCAAAGTTTCTTGAAATAGGCAAGACTATAAGCGACATCAAGGCGCCTAACTACAAGTTCATTGTAATGTTTGAATACATATACCTTTTGCACCTTATACATGCTTATGATCTAGTCTCAACAGAAAGCATATTTGCATTTTATGATTATTTTGAAAGGTTGAAATCCAGGACAGAGAAAAGCAGGGCAGTATCCAGCATCCTTAACAACAAGAGTATAAGCATTGCAACAGCACTTGCAAAGAAGTTTCTTGACCAAGGGCAAGAGCATGGGAAGATGTTAAAGCTCGTGCAGATACTGAAAACAGATCTTTCAGGAAAGACAGTGATAATATTTGCGCAGTACCGCGCAACGATAAGCAAGATTGTTGAAATCCTTAATGCGAATGGGCTAATGTCAAATGCATTTCTTGGCAAGAAGGGCGGCATAACAAACCAGATGCAAAAGGACATAATAAACAAATTCAGGCTCGGAGTTTTTAAAATACTCGTTGCTACGTCAATAGGTGAGGAAGGGCTTGACATACCTAGCGTTGATGCAGTGGTATTTTATGAGCCTGTATCAAGCGAGATAAGGAACATACAGAGAAGAGGCAGGGCAGGAAGGATAAACTTCGGCAATATAATAATATTAGTTGCAAGAAATTCTAAAGACGAGATCAACCTAAATGTATCAAGATTCAGGGAGCTTCGCATGCAGAAAATATTGCAGAAAATGCAGGCAAATTTATCGCGCGAATACAAACACGCAGGTACAGGGCAGCAGAGACTTGCATAATCTTTATTGTAAACTTATTTTATCAAAAAGCAGACTTTGCTAAGAATGCAAAGTATTCAGCCCATTTCTTTATGGCATAATATAATACATTTATAATACCTTTTTGTAATAAATAACAAAAAAGTATAAAAACATAAACAACTAAAATCATATTGTACTATATAATTTTCAGGCTAAAAAATCAATAATCTGTCAAGAGTAAAATTCTATTGTAAATAAATTTATCTGCTTGCCAGAATTGATACAGTCTTTCCTGAATAAAGAAATTTCTTTTGCAAAGAGATTAACAATAGGTCTGATATGGAGGTTATAACTGATTTTGATGCTATCTGTAAATATATTGTTTGTTTTTTTGGCTTCTCTTGTATTTTTAGGATTCATATTAAACTCCTTGTTTAGCAAAATAAAAATTGCGTCAATAGTCCCTCTAATGCTGATAGGTCTGCTAATAGGACCTGTATTTAAATTTGTGCAGACTACTCCAAATAGCATAATTATACAGCTAAGCCCTTTCATAACTGCTGTGGCAGTCTCATTCATTCTTTTTGATGTAGGGCTTAATATAAATTTTTTCAAGCTTAAACAGGTTTTGACGAGTGCATTAAAATTCACATTTATTGTTGCAATCATAACAGGGATTATTTGTTCAGCTGTTGCAATGTTTATCTCGTCTTTCATCTTTCACTGGAATCTGATAACAGTGCTGATATTCGGATTCGCAATTGCAGGTCCGAGCACAATCGTCGTGCCAGTGGTACTAAAGGTTACTAACTTCTCTGAAGAATTGAAAACAATACTTTTATTTGAGGCAATCAGCGTAGATATACTAACTCTTATAGTGCCTCTGATCCTGTCCCACTTTTTATGTGCAAATACAGTATGCACCATAACAACAAACCAAATAGTTACACTTATTTTCAACAATATAATAAATTCAATAATAATAGCGATAGCAATTTCCCTTTTCTGGCTTTTTATCTTGAATAAGTTTAAGGAATACAGTAAGGATTATATGTGGATGCTTACAATGACAATGGTGCTTGCCACATATGGATTTTCAGAGCTTATAGGGCTCAATGGTGCAATTGTTGTTTTTGTTTTCGGGCTTATGCTCGCAAACATAGATAATGTATTAAATCCAAGTTCTGCTATGTACAAATATTTCTCAATATCAGTTAATATTGAGCATATCAGAAGCTATCAGAAGGAGATAGTATTCTTTGTCAGCACTTTCTTTTTTCTCTATATTGGATTGCTGTTCCATATCCCAACTTCAGAAACTATGATTATAATAATGATAACTGCAGGAATATTATTTAGCTTAATATTTTTTGGTATAAGATACTTAATGTCTCCATTGCTTGCAAAGTATTTGTCAAAAAACAAGGACGCAAATGCAGTAGAGAAGTCTTTTGTAAATTTTGACATTGCGAGGGGACTGTCACCTGCAATAATCGCTACAATACCAATCTCATTGGGTCTCACAATCCCTGGCTTTGTTGATCAGATATTTTTTATAATACTTATATCTAATATCCTCTCCAGCATAGGCATATTCTTTACATATAATTCCAAAAAGCTTGCGCCGCTGCAGTCCAAGCCCATTGCACAACAGAACCCCTCTGCTATGCAGTTCTCTTCTTCAAAGTAAATAGAGAATATCATGCTGTCTATATCTGCATATTTAGAGAGTATAATTATTAAGTAAAGGAAAAGATAATTTTGCCATGCAGTTACACAGCAGTGTACAATACTAAAGCCAATAAAAATAAGCAACTGCTAATCAATCGACTAGCAGCTAAATAATAAAAATAATAAAAACTTAAAATTAATTAAACCAAAAACAAAAAGAAATTAAGATACGTTATCTTTATCTTTCTGTAGGCTTCTTAGATTTTATTATCTTAACTTTCTTTGGAGTTATAAGCAATTTTTCTTCATCAATTCTTGCAATATCCCCATCTATCTTTGATACATACTCTTTCAAGGTCTGTATTATGCCTTTAAGTGTATTCGGTCTTTTCGACAGCTCTTGGATATTTAGAAGGATTATATTCTTTTTGTTCAACTCTTTTTCAATGAGTGCAACATCAGATTCCTGTGATAAAGCTACTGGTTTAATATAAAAATCAGCAGGCTCATTCATCACATCAACATTGCTCATCTCTGCAGATTGCATGTATTCCTCAACATCTAGTTCTTTATTACCTCCAAGTGCTTTTCCAAGTTTATCAAATACTCCCATTTTATCACAATTTTCTATATTTTATTTTTATGTCGCCATTTTATGGTTATTATTAGATAAATAATGCTAAAATTAGTATTTTAATACTTTCTTTAAATTCTTTTAGCGGAATCCTGCAATTTTTTTATCATTTTAGCGATTTCTAGTAGCTGTACAGGGCTTAATTTAAATACTTTTTCGCCTGAATATATGCTCTGCACTGCAAATGATTCTACGCTCTCTTTGCTGAGCCCGAGCTTCTTGCTCGAATCGAGGATAGAATTTCTCAGCGTCTTTTTTTTATGCATCATTACGAAAGAGATTATGTTAAGAATTTCTCTATTTATCTCTGTTTTGAATTTTATATATATAATTGATGAATCTACCTTCGGAACTGGATAAAAATTATTTGAATTTATCTTCTTAAGCATCTTTACATCAAACTGCAGCTGCGAGAATACACTTAATTTAGAATATTTTTTTGTACCCTGCCTTGCAAGCATATGCTCGACGAACTCCTTCTGAAGACATAGCACAGCATCTATTTTCAGATTTGCGATCAGGTCAAGAACTTTGCTTGAGATATTATATGGTACATTTGCTATTATAATATCTGCTGCTTCAATATCATCAGTTTTGATATCTAGTATATCCTTATTAATAAGCAATAGATTTTTTTCATTCTCTCCAAATTCGTGTTTTAGGAGGGTATACATTCCTCTATCTTTTTCTACTGCAATTACTTTCACTGCATGCGATAATAGCGCGCGTGTAAGCATGCCAAGCCCTGGCCCTATTTCAAGAACAATCTTCCCCGTCCCAAACTCTGCCTCAAATTCAGCAATATGAGGGTTGATAAGAAAATTCTGGCCAAGCCTTTTTTTAGGTTTAATTGCTTTTATTATTTTAAAATAGTTCATGTGTTCATATAGTTATATCTAATTTCAGAATGGCTGCCAAATATATATTTTACTCATTGACGAGCTTGAGGTCTATCAATGTTTGCTTTGGATCTTTATAGTATTGCCTTACAACTTCATTTATCTGACTTATTGTTGTTTTTCCAAGCTTGTTGAGTCTTTCAAGTATTGCAGCACGTATTTCCTCTTCACGGAGAATGTACTGCGGAGGGATTCCAAGCATGTTTGATAATATGTCTCTATAGGTAATGCTCGGTGCCATTGCTGATGCCTGGTCTGTCTTGAAGTCAAATTTATATAGATCTGATAGCAGCACTTTTCCGCTTTCTATGCCTGATATCTCGGAAATCTGTGTAATTCTTCTGATAGGCTTGTTGTTCTTGTATACCTGTGAAATTACTATCAATGCGTCTATTATTGGTACAATATCTATTGGCACATCCATAGGGCTGTGCGTAAGCCTGTTTACAATATCCCTTGTTGTGGATGCATGTATAGTACCCATAACTATCTTGCCAATGTTCATAGCTGTCAGCATATCATTTGCCTCGCTTCCTCTTACTTCGCCCACAATCATTGTATCTGGTCTCATTCTTAAGCAGTTTTTTACAAGGTCTTCAAGGCTGAGGTCTTCACTTGTCTCGAGGTTTATGCAATTTTCATGTATTTCTGTATTTAGTTCATATGTCTCTTCCATGGTTATTATTCTCTGCTCAGGTCTGAAAAATGAGAACATTGCATTAAGCAGTGTTGTTTTTCCAGCACCCGGCATGCCGCCAATTAGTATGTTGGCAGGTCTTACTTTAAATCCATCTACATACAACCACAGGCGCGCTGCAATTTTGTATGTAAGCTCACCCATATTTATCAAATCTATTATACTGTATGGAGTCTGCTTAAAATTTCTTATTGTTATATCATATCCTCGAGGAGATGTAATTAAGTTTGCCCTGCTTCCGTTTGGCATATGCACATCAATTATATTGCTTTTTGCGTCCTCATTTGTCTTGTACAGCTTTAGCTTCGCAACAAATTTTTCTAATTCATCGGTTGATTCAATTCTAAAATCCATTTTTTTATAGCCAAGTTTTGAATCATATACAAATATATTTCGTGTATTGTTTATCATAATGTCTTCAATATTTAGGTCATCGACAAGCTTTGAAATCGGATCAAGGGTGTTAAGATCCTTAAATATTATTGCTATATCTTTGTCATCAATATTTGGATAGAACTCTTTTGTTGCTGTCTTGATTAGCCTTAACTTCTCTGTGTCATCAACATTGACAAACTTACCTTCAAGCTTTTTAAGGAGTATTTCCTCTATAACTTCTATCTCGCTCATTCAATCATTACTTTAACTGCATCCTATAAACAGGTTGCAGTTACTGGTTTTATATAATTTATATATAAAATTATTTTATCTTAATTTACCTTCTTTATTTTTACAGTTATTTCTCTATTTTTATATTTATACTACTATCTCCTATTCTCATTTTTGTTATTTATTTTAATTATTATTTTTTTATTATTATTTTATTTATTTAATTTAAATGTTCCTTTAAATATAATTTGCATAAATTAGTTTTTAATTATTTCCTGATTTTCAGTTGAATTATAAAATAATTTTTATTGCGTGAATTTTTTCGGATTCCATAGGATGTTTTAAAATTAAATTAAAAATAAACAAATAGATTTAAATATTTAAGTATTGTATTTTATTTATCTTTATGTGATTTTATGAAAGACAACGGTAAAATGAATAAAAAGGCAACCAAAGCGCAAAGCGCTATGGAATACCTAATGACATACGGGTGGGCGATTTTAATTATCGCAGTCGTTCTTGCAGCCCTTGACCTGTTAGGCGTCTTCAATGGAAGCGCATTTATTGGAACAGCATGTCTGGCAACACCAGGGTACACATGCAGCAATCCTGTTCTTGCAACTAATGGTCAATTAACATTCAACTTTGAGCAAAGTACTGGACAAACTTTAACAAATGTACAATTTGCATGTGCTGCAACACCAAATTCTCTTGGTCTTCCAACAGACGGTAATGTTACTCCTGCTCAGAGTACACTAATACCTACATTTGCATCTGGGGCTACAGAATCAGTTTCAATTCCTAACTGTTATTCTGCAACTGGTACTGCAATAACTTCTGCTCCTATAGGAACACCATTTGGAGGAACTATTTGGATGTATGCAAATAATGGAAACTATATCTCACAGATAGCAAAGATAACAGTAAAGGCATCCTAATCTTTGAGTAGTTGATTTTTTCTTTTTTATTTTTTTCTTTCTTATTTTTTATCTCTCTTTTTTCTATTTTATTTTTTAATTTGCTTTGTTGCTATTTCAAATAAGATAGCTTAAGCTAATTGTAGTTATAATTATACAAAATTTCTGCATAGTGCTGTCTCTGCTCTGTTATTTATTTAATAAATAATACTTGGTAGCTATGCTTGAGTAAAATTAGTTTGCTTGCTATCCTACTCTTTATTTCATGTTTATCAAAAATGCAAGCAGATTTGCCATTCATCTAGTATTATTCCTTCTTTTTATTAATTTCTTCTTTTATTTTCAGCAGTTCATACAGTTCATTCGGATTCAACAGCGGCTTTCTTAATCTTTCATTATCCTCGCTTATTCTTGGGCATGCTGTGTTGACAAATGCGTCAAACTCAAGCATGTTGTTAAGTGAGTCAAAGTCTATGTTGTTTGTAGTAAGTATATATGCCTCAAGGCCCTGCTTTTTTATTGCGCTTTCAATCGCAGTTGCAGCCTGCATTTTCATTTGGCCGTTTTTTGTACTTACTATTATGCCGAACCTAATTGCTTCAACCGCGCTTAAGATTTTGCCTCTTGACTTTTTTTTGTATACTTCCCTCATTGAACTTATGTCCTCTATTTTATTTGAAAATGGATCAACAATTATGAATGGCTTTTTTGTTTCCATCAGTGCTCCGATAGGATGGAACATCCCGCCTCCAAAATAGAGTATGCAATCCGCGCTATTTTCCACAGATGTTGCACTTCCTGCATCGCAGCCAAGTACCTGACCATCATACTTAGCGAATGCATTCGGTTTTCCAATCAATATTTTTTTGCCATGTTTCTTATAAAAATCCTTGATTTCGTACAGTTGCTGCAGATGCTGCACAGTGGTCACTAAGGCAATTGTTTTAAATTCTTTAAGAATATCTAAGGATGTTTCAAGCACAGATAAGTCAACTTTAACACTGTACTCTATATATTCAATAAGATAATC
>JAJYVI010000009.1 GCA_021792115.1 Microcaldota archaeon
TAGCATGTATTTTTTAAGTTTATTATCCATTATATTTTATTGAAATTGTTTGAAAATTTAAGATTTTCAACAGCCTCTTTACGCTTCATATATATTTTACATTTTTATATTTGATTATTTGGTTTGCATTTTAATGTTTTGTAAATGTTCAGCGCCTATGCATTTTTAATGCATTAATTCCTCATTTATTTTTATGCTTTATTGCGCTTGACTTTTCATTAGATTCATTAGATGATTTGATTACTCTCATAGAATTTAGAAATGACAGAATTCCTATTATTACAACAATAAATATTACAAGGAAAAATCCAATATCGAGGTTGTCTAGATTATGAATTTTTATTCCTGTGTGTATTCCAAAGTTGAGGATTGATGGGAATAATAGCACTACGATGCCTGCGGCGACAAAGACAATACCTCCATAGTAAAGTATATCCTTTGTCATGTTGTGCGCAATGAATGCCATGCCTTTCTCCCCAACGCCTTTCATCTTCTTTAAAAGGCTGCCTGCGCCAAGCCCTATAATTACCTGCATTATCATTGTCCCAACGCCGAACATGAACCCAGGAAGCCATCCAACATAGGCATTTGGCATTCCAGGTGAGATTACAGTGTATAATATCAGTGCAAATGCTCCAAATCCGAACCCTGCGATAAGTCCATGTGCAAATGCAAGCTTTGTCGGTATTGGCCTCTGGCATTCAATGCATTCTATGGGGTTCACTTTATGCGCAAGCTCACCTACTTCAATCTTCTTTGTCTTTTCACTTTTATGAAGATGTAGAATTAAGCCCAATTTTTCTTCAAGCCAATGCCAATGGAAGTATTTCATGCTCTTCATCAGGTATATGCCTGCGAGAAACATGCCTATGCCTACAGCAACATATGTAATCCCGAATGCGACTGATGTCATGAATATGCTTGCAAGGGCAAAGTATGCGACTTCTGACATGATCGAGCGCTGCAGCACAAAGCCGAGTGAGAATATAAGCCCTGCTTCAGCACCCTTTTTTCTTGAGCGCATTCCGATTGCATATGAAAATGTTATTGGCCATGTATGTTCATCAGGAGTGATGCCATGGATTATACCCAGGACCAGTGAGGCAAGTATTGCAATCCAAAAGCCAAGATGTGTGGGCACATTATATAGGTTAGGAAGTAGCATTAGTTCACATTTTAATTAAATTACAAGCAGTTCTTATTTTTAGTTTTTTATTTATTTATATATTTCTATTTTTTCTCACTACAAGTTCCAATTCATGCTGTTTTTAAGCTATGAAGCATGCCTTATGCCTAATCTTACTCTAATCTCTTATAATCTTGTTGTCTTAGCCGTTACTCTTACATACAAAGGTGCAAACATGTGCAATGGAAAGAGCAAATCTATATATACTTTTTATGCTAAATAAATGATGATAAAAATGAAACCTAATGCTTACAAAAAAATCCTTTTTGTGCTTGTACTTCTAGGGCTTGCTGATTCTATTTACTTAACATACGTGCACTATGCGCCTAAAGCCCTAGTATGCTCATCAACAGGCATAATCAACTGCGCATTTGTGATAACAAGCCAGTACTCTGTTGTTTTCGGAATACCTCTTGCAATTTATGGCCTTGCATGGTTCATTGCACAGCTTGCATTGCTTTTCGTGCGCAAGAATAACGATATAAAACTTGCGTGGAGTGGTATAGGGTTGATTGCAGTTGCATACTCTATAGTGTCTATGCACCTGCTTGGCAAGATATGCGAATACTGCGTTGCACTTGATGCCCTGATTCTGCTTGTGTTTATAGTGTATGTCTTGGCTATAAAAAACCAGTAAACAATACTGCAACATGCATTGCCGCATTGCAATGCTCTTAGTCCTTAAATCTGCAATTCTGTATAGAGAGTTTAAATAATTTTGCATCATATATATTATTACTGGATAGGTTAGTTGATATTCATACAGTCCATGAAAAATAATATGGAAAAATTAGGAATGGTGTATAAATGGGGGAGGATGATAACAAAGACTATTACAAGCTAATTGGCGCAGAAGAACAGATGCAGAAAATTATAACTTATATAAACATGAAGAAGTCAATAGATATAAACAATGTGAAGACCACTCAGTACAAGACAGAGCTGCTGCCAAATGCAATCCTTGTCGAGGGGGCATCAGGAACAGGCAAGACAACGCTTATTAACTATATAAAAACAAGATTCCAGAAGACAGAGAAAGGCGTGCCAATAAAAAATGCAAACGATAATCAAGTTGTTGACGTTGCAGAGCTTCTGAATGACGACACAAGCCAAATTGTCGAGTTTTTCACTGATGTCTCAGCACCAGACAGAAACCCAGAGTATTTTACTAATTCTGTTTTTGTATTTGACAATTTCGAGCTGATGCAGTCCTATTTTCCAGAGGCTGCTGGCAGCGAGGCACAGGGCAATTCAATAATAAATTATCTGCAAAAGTTCCTTAAGCCTGAGCTGAACAATATTCTCATTGCGACGACAAAAAACAAGTCCCTTATACCCCAGGTTTTTCTTACAAACCTGTTCGAGGATGAAGTGAAGCTTCCTCTTCCAGACAAGGAATCAAGAACAGAGATACTGAAGAAAACCCTTGAGCGCATAGACTACGCAGAGGGGCTTTTGGCAAATATCGTCGACAGAACAAATGGGTGCAGCGGCGGCGACCTTGTAAAGCTTGTAAAAACAGCCTATAGAAAGGCGATCATAGAAGGGAGGACGCGCATAAACCTCTCAGACTTTACATTCTCAAAGGTTTCAAATGCAGACAGCAGCTCTGTAAACTCCTGGTCTGACCTTCGAGGACTTGACAATATTGTGCAGGAGATAAAGCAGAATGTGCTTGACCCTATAATAAACAAGGCTAATTATGAGGAGTTCAATGCCCAGCCCAAAAGGGGGTTCTTGCTGCATGGTCCTCCAGGAACAGGCAAGACAACGATAGCAAAGATATTAAGCAAGCAGATGGGATTTAATTTTTACTCATTTACTGCAGGGGACATAGAGCGCAAGTGGCATGGTGAGGACCTAGAAAATATAAAGAAGTACTTTGACATGGCAAAGAAGAATGCGCCTTCTATAATATTTATAGACGAATTCGACTCCCTTGGGGCGAAAAGGGATGATGGGCCAAATGCAAAGCTCTATAACAGCGTGGTGAACGAGCTACTCTCAATTCTTGACGGTATCAATGATTTCAAGGACGTAATAGTCATAGCCGCGACGAATATGCCTGAACTTATAGATCCTGCGCTTGTAAGGCCAGGGAGGCTGCACAAGATAGAAGTGCCTCTTCCTGATGATAATGGTAGAAGAGAGATATTTGATAAATATATAAAGGACCATGCAATAAATAGGTTTATAACTGACTATGATGCATTTCTGCAGGAGCTTGCAAAGAAGTCCAAGTCCTGCTCAGGATCTGATATTAGCAGCATATGCAATTCAGTGGCATTGGATCTTTCAAGAAAAAAATCCCTGAGAAGCAGCCACGAGTTCAAGATTGACGACACTGAATTGATAAAGATATTTGAGAACGAAATCCGCATCTCAACATCATCAGATGAGACAAGGAAAGGCAAGATAGGGTTTGTTGATACTGACTCTGATAAGCGCAAAAATGATAACAGCAGCAAGGAAAATAAGAAAGAAAACAAAACTCCTGTTCCTGTTTCTCTTAGGAAAGACCTTGATCTTGTAAAAACTAAGCAGAAGGCATAACTCTCTTTTGCATGGTGCAGCGATTGCATAATACAGAGGAAGCCCACACTCATTGCATGTGGGATGATGTCAGTTATATAATTTCGCTATGCCTTCCTTTTTATCTTTTTTATGCCGTCAGATGCAATGCGCAGATATTTTACAACACTGCCTAAATAAGCTGATTCTGACCATGCTAGGTCGCTGATTGGACGGTTGTTGTTTTTTGACAAATAATCAGCAGGGTCATATGTGCTTGCAGGGTTTATTATCTCCTGCTCAGGTATTGCATTGCTGTTCCCAAGGTACTTGTCTGTTATATAGTCAATAATTTTCTCTGCATTTTCTTTTTTTCCATTGTCCAAATACCAATTCGCGGCCTCAAGTCCAAGCAAAGGCCATCTGCCTCCAAGAAAATATGAGTCCCCTTTAAATCTTATAGGCAGTACATTTCCTGAAAATAGGTCCTTTTCTATTTTACTCATAGTATTCTCCTGTACTTCGGGAGTGGCGCATGGTGGCTTGAATCTTGTAAATATAAGTATTTGTCCAGCATCAACTTCCTTTATAGGCTCTGATTCAAACCCGCTCCTATCAGGCTTGAACACATTCTTTGATTTGTAAATTATTCCGTCTCTTATGAAATAATCTTTTAGGAATTTGTCTATTTCATCAAGCTTTTTCTTAATGTCATGCAAGTCTATAGAGTTTATTGCCTCATCATTGCAGAGAGCATCTTTTTCAGAAAATATTTTTATTTTTTCCTTATCCTCGCTTTTAAGGGTATTGTAATTTTTGGATTTTATTTTTTTTATTTCATCATAGTCATCTATAAGCTCGTTTTTAAGATCCTCTTTAATGTATTTTACAATTTCTATTGCACTATTCATGCCATAGTATATTGCTGCCACATCATATGAGTGGATCTTATCAGTATCCATTTCCCACAGGTTCGAGCACGGCGTTTTGTAGACCTTTATCATGTAGTCTATCATTCCGGGTAGAATGTCTTTTATGTACTGCAGGCTGGTGTCAAGGTCTTTTACTCCAAACCTTTTAATGTACTCTGCGGTTGCACCTATCAGCAGAGGCACTGAATCATACTGCCTGAGCCAGTTGGAGTGCTCCATGCTTGTCAGAAATGGATTATCTGATTCCATGCCTCTGTGGCCCCTGTACCATCCGTCCTCTCCGATTCTTGCAGGAAAATGATTTATAATGTCAAAAAAATTAGGCTTTTCTAATGGGATTTCTATACCTCTTTTAATGTTATTCAGAAACTTTTCAGATGATTTCCACATGAAATTAAGCAGTGACGCAGACTTATGCCTGAAGGCATCATTTTGGTAAAAGTCACTCGCGTCTGCGAGGAACATGCTTGTGAAGCAAGAATCCCTGAACCACATCGGGATATAAAAACTGTAGTTATGCGATGCCTTCATGTATCCAGCTTCGCTTATCTGCGCCCCTATATAGTCTCCAACACGAAGTCCTGTTTCTTTTAAATACTCTATATCACTACTCTGGACTTCTTTTTGAAGGGCATTCTTTTTTATTTTGGCTTCAACCATTTTATCACCAATTGAATACTATGCATTATACTTTAATTTATGTGCTTTAATTATATTTTACACTTTAATTATTTTTAAATATTTTATTGCGAAGCAAGATGCGATCTATTATATTTATTGTTTTTCCTTAATATTGTTGCCTTGCTTATTCTGCTCCTTCTCGCCTTGTCTTCTTACGAAGTCTATGAGGTTTTCTAGGTTTTTTGCTATCTTGTCCTTCCCCTCATTTCTGTATTTCCACATCAAGCTATTTAATTCATCCAAATCCATATTATCATCCTTCAGACAAAATGTCTTATACTTTACTTTACCCTTTTAACATATTTACGCTTTTTGATAAGAATAAAATCTTTTTTAGAAATAGCAAATGCCTGCATTTCTGCAGGCAATTTCTGGGAACCAAGGTTTGGCAATTAATATTATGTATAGTAAAATATAAATATATTACTTTTAATATACATTCATTTATTAAACTAAACAAATAATTAGTAAGCTATAAATAGTTTGCCTCTTCAATAAAATAAAGAGAATGCGTTTGACTGGCGCAATACAAGCAAGTCTGTCTGCAAATATGCAGGCAATTTCTGGGTGACTAAATGGAAAATGGCAAATCAGTAGAGCGAAAGCTCTATGCGGCCATAGATTCCTTGGTGGATGAAATGAACCAAAAATACGGACTTTGCATAAGCGAAGACGCGGACAGGCGGATCAACGATCTCTCATTTAAGAGAGCTTTGACCGACCATGTGCAGAATTTAGTGAAATTCAGGAAAACAAGCGAGAAGTTCCTGGACGCAGAGCTAGCAGAGATAATGTATGAAATCAGGATGGAGGTCTCGAGCACCAATATGAGGATGTGCGAGATCAAAAAGCTGATTTAGGTTCAAAGTAGTTGCCAAGGTTTCCTTGGCCATTCCATTTAGCGGACCAGTCAAGCCGCATGGGATTCAAAATACTCATCTTACCCTCAAATGAACTTAAAATAGTAAATAAAAAAATAAAAAGAAAGCATCAAAAAAATAAATAAAAAGGAAAAAGGCATCAACAACCCAATGCCCCCTTCCTTTATCCTCTCCTTCCTATGCTTATGATTCTGTTAACTCTATCTCTTGCTTGGGGCATACAGCTGCCACTGCTACCGACCCTGCCCCGAATTCCATATTCCCTTCGTCGGCAATCTTTTTCGCCCTTTGTATATACTCCTTTGCCTTTATTCCGAGTATCTCATTTAGGACGAACTTCGCCCTTTCTGTGTCTTCAGTATTTACTGGAATCCCGAGCTCCTCAAGGTACTTTTCGAATTCAGCCGTATTTATGAAATTGCTTTGGCCAGTACTACGGTATTCTATGTTTGTTTCCCTCTTTATTCTTTGCTTATCCACCATTTTAAACCCCAACTACACATAATATTATTTTCTGTATATTTAAATCTTTTGGGGATTTTTCTAATTTTTTTTTAGAATTGCACCCTCAAATAAAATTTAATTTATGCATTGCTTATAATTAAAGAAAAAATAAAAAAAATAAACAGCCAAGATATGGCTGTTTATCAGAACTTAGCAACCCCCCCCCACAGCGCCTAAAACCCCTCAGCTTCTTTATTTATATTGAAATGTTAATGCTTATTGTGTCTTTGGCAATGCCGATTTCAGATGTGCCTTCAGATGATTTGAGATATTTTGGATATTTTGTCTCTATCTTTTCATCTTGCAGTTCGAAGAATTTAATGATCTCAGGCCCATATATTTTAATATGGCCAAATTCTGAGACACCTGATTTTGTAAGCATCAAAGTATGCCCTGGATGGTCTTTAGTTGCAAAATCAACAATGTTTTTCTCTTTCAAATTGTTGAGGCTGTACCAAACAGAGCTCTTTGAAACGCCATACATATCTGAAATATAATCGACAAAGCTGCTTGCGCTCATTATTTCATCATATCCAATCTCAAGGATAATAAGCTGCTCACGTCTGCTAAGCGTTATTTTCTTATCCTCTACTCTCGTTATCATTCGGTTCACATAAAACACCTAAAAAACTAAAAAGTTAAAATTTTTTAGTATTTTATGCAACCAAATGAACGTATATTGGTGTTCTATTTGCTGTATTTGATGAGACTACTAATTCGACGCCTAAGCTACCTATAAAACAAGACATGTGTTTCCACATCATTTGATATAGCTTAGTTGCTTGCATCTTTGCACCAATATTTTGGTTTGCATTTTTATATTCTTTGTTAAATATAAGTGTACGCTGCTGTCTTACTTATTATTTATATAATATTAATGCTGCGAAAGGTTTAAAAAGCTTTTGTACAAATCGTAACAGTTTAAGATTTTTACAGTAACGACGAAGTTTCTGATTTCAGGATATCTGAGAGATTTTCTATGTAGCTCTGACCTTGCAATTCGGAAGTCATATACAATGACATTATATATTTTCATTCATGTATTTGCGCAGTTCATTGTTGAGCTGTTTGACATTTAATGCCAGTTCTTCTAGTTTTTTGAAGTTTTTCTATTATTCTGTCTTTCTTCTCATTTTCTTTTTTCAAAAAGTTATTCTCTTTCAACAAGTCCTGCATAAGATTTGTCCATCTGGTTCGCCAATATTTATTTATAGATAAATAAAGAAAATAATTTATGGGGAAAAAGTGAGTAGTTGAATTCCCATTAAAAAACTAAATTAATTGTAAGATTATTAAACTGTTACCAAAGCCGAGATAACTATATATATTTGGAGTTGCTTATGACGGATAGAAAAAAGCTGATAATTAATATAACTAACAGGAAAGAAGTAGAAAGCATAGTGGATAACAGTGTCGACTACCTTGGAGGAAAAGGCAAATCGATAGTTAATTTGGTAAAAGCAGGATTTAATGTACCTGATGGGATAATACTTACCACAGTGGGCTTTGATAACTATCTATCTTTGAATGGATTGAAAAATATAAGCATGTTTGAAAATTATTCTGGGAATAAAATTATTAAGATGAGAATTCAAGCCCGTCTTGCTAATGCATATGTTCCAAAGTATATAAACAAAAATCTGGTTGATGCTTTAGAAAAGAAAAGTTTATATGGTAAAAGTTTAATAATCCGTAGTTCAGCAACTATAGAAGACTCAAATAATGCAAGTTTTGCAGGTCTATTCAAAAGTTTCATAAATGTAAAATCCATAGACAATATTATAAAATGCATCAGAGAAATTTATAACTCCTTGTTTAGTGATAAAGCCACTGAATATTTAAATAGTCTAAAATTACAAAAACAAAAAGTAAGCATGGCAATTATTATACAAGAGATGATTGCCGGCGATGTTTCTGGGGTAGCATTTACAAAAGATCCAATTAACAATAATCTATTTGCAGTCGAAGCGGTTGTAGGACTCAATGATGCGTTAGTATCTGGAAAAATCACTCCAAGCAGGTTTCAAATCAATCCGTTAACAAAGGAAATCATACATGAGGAGCACAAAATACAACATCATGCTCAAGTACTATCAGATAAAGGTACAAAGTTCATTGTAAACAAGAAGAAAATAAGAAATTTGTTTGCAGTTAATCAATTAAAAGAATTAGTGAAGGTTGGATTACAGATTGAATCTATTTATAAATACCCACAAGATATAGAATGGACAATAAAAAGTAAAAGGCTGTATATACTTCAGAGTAGGGCGATAACAACAAAACAAAAACTAGCCCTATTAAATGCTAAATTTGGTGGTAAGATACTAAAAGGCTACCCAGCCTCTGGAGGAATTGTTAAAGGGAAAGCACTAATAGTCAAGGGCCCCAAAGATAGAGCAAAGGCAGGGTCAATTTTAGTGTTAAAATATACGGACACTGATTATCTCCCACTTATGCGCGAGGCAAAAGGATTAATAACCGAAGAAGGAGGAATGCTCTCACATGCAGCCATAGTATCTAGAGAACTAGATTTACCATGTGTTGTTGGTGTAAAAAATGCTATACAACTTATAGAAGATAGCAGCAATGTAGTACTCAATGGAACATCAGGAATAGTCTACCTTGTTGATAAGAAGGTCATCCGTAAGCAGACAAACAAGCAGATAAGCCTATTAAATGAGGTAAATGATGCGCCAGACCTTTCATCTTTATACTGCATAGATACGGCAAAGAAGGCAGTCTTAGGGTCTAAATTTTTCTATTATGAGGTGTTTGACAATATACTGACCTATTACACGGATGGCAAGATAACAAAAAGTGAAGTTAAGCTATATGCTAAAAACTCTTATTTAAAAATTAACAAAATCGTGTATGGGGATATAATTAAATTCTACATAATTGATGGCTTGCCAATATATTTAAAGGATAAGGGATTGAAAATACTTTATTCTGAATCTATAAAGTCAGCCCAAGAATTCTCCCCTGAGATCCTAGTTTATACAATGAATAAAATAAAACAGTACGCCGTTGGTGAGATTAGTAAAGCTAAAAATTTAAAGAATCCGACAAAATATGATGATTACCTTAAAAAATTTCTGTATTATCGCAGGGCCAATCTTGCTTACTTGTTAGTTAATATGATACTATGCGAAGGGTACTGCATACGAATGCTTTATGATATTCTCAAGCCAATTATAAAAAGGCATAGAATAAGCTTTTCCGACTTACTGAAATCCTTCGGCAGCGAGGCAACGTCTTTACCTCTGGACATAAATTCTTTAAAAAATACCGAGCTAAATATCATAAATGAGGCAGCGCAGTACTATATTGTAGCAAAACGCTGGAAGGAGGAATCGTATCCTATTTATACTGGAATTGGTGCAACAGGAGATAAGTTTGAGAAAGAACAAGATGAACTTGCAAAAACTCTGAACATAATAAGTAATAATAAAAAAGATTATAGGACACTATTTGCTGAGGCTTTAAAGCATTTACCTAAAGGTGTTTAGGCATTCTTTTACTTCTACAGATAGATATAATGCAGTTCATTTTCAAGAAGTCCGTGCCAGACAGGCCTAGGCCTTACTTATCTTATTAGGAAATCGCTTATCTAAGTCCCATGTACTGCCCTGTATAGTATTTTCATTAGCTTCAGGTATCTCATTTTTAATCACAGGTAGTAATTCAGACCACCGTAATCGTTTGGTGATTCTTTGAGTATTTGTAATGCCTTTTCTCTGATCCGTTTAGTTATCCGAGTGGGCATAGATTTTATAATTAAACATTTAAAATAGTATCCATTTTACAGTAACAGTTTAAGATTTTTACAGTAACGACGAAGTTTCTGATTTCAGGATATTTGAGAGATTTTCTATGTAACTCTGACCTTGCAATTCGGAAGTCATATACAATGACATTATATATTTTCATTCATGTATTTGCGCAGTTCTAGAATAAGTGCAAAATAAAAAACAAAGAAAAAAAGAATCAAAAAAGCAAAAATTGAAAGCCGGCTAAGTATTTACTTATTTCCGTCAATCCATTTCTTTAATGCGTCCTTGGGTACAGCGCCAATCATTATAGCTTCGGCCTTGCCATTCTTAAACAGCATTGTTGTAGGTATGCTCATTATATTATATTTCCTTGCTATTGACTCATTTTCATCTACATTCAACTTTGCGAAGATTACATCATTGTAATGCTCTGATAGGTCATCTATTATTGGACTGTATATTCTGCATGGCCCGCACCATTCAGCCCAAAAATCTATTACAACAGGATTTTTTGATTTGAGGACCTCCTGTTCAAAATTTTTTTCATTTACTTCTTTTACTGCCATATTATCGCCTTTTACGTTTGTTTTAGTTTTTTAAATACCAATTAATATATTCAGCAATATATATAAAATCTGCCTTTAATTTTGTTGTCTAATTGCAATGTTTTAAATAAGGATTTCCGAGATATCTATATTTTTTAGCAATATCCCGCAGCAAAATAAAGTATTAATAAATATATTTTCCTACTTATAATTATATTTATAATATAATGAATTATAAATGAAATTATAATAATGCAGTTAGACAACAGTTAGACAAAAGATTCTATCGCAGCCCAATAAATCTTGAATGTCTTTTTAATGAGTTGATTAATAATATTTAATAAGTGAACTAATGGATTTGAAATATCCCCGCGGGGTAAAGGACCTTATGCCAAATGAGGCAATATCAAAAGGAGAGCTCATTGAAAAGGCAAAGTCAGTATTCACCCTTTTTGGATTTTATCCTATAGATACGCCTGTTTTTGAATCTCTTGATGTCTTGTTCGCAAAAAATGCAATTGGCGAGGAGGATAAGCTTATATATAAAATTCAGGACAGCAATCTAGGTCTTAGGTATGATCATACAGTCTCTCTTGCAAGGTTCTTTGCCATGCATCAGGATGTGCAGCTTCCGTTCAAGAGGTACATTATTGATAAGATCTGGAGAAGGGAGGAGCCGCAAAAAATGCGTTACAGAGAAGTAATACAAGCAGATATCGATATTCTTGGAGGAAATCCATTTCATGCAAATGCAGAAGTAATAGCTGCAACAGCAGCAGCACTCTCAGCTCTAGGTATAAATTATGAAATTCATATTAATGATAGAAGGATACTTGACAAGTTTATTGAATCTATAGGCATTGATATTGATGCTGATAACTCAGTTCCAATGAAAATAATGCACATAATAGATAAAAAGGACAAGCTTGATGGAGATAAGATCTCGGATTTGCTTAACAACCTTGGGTTAGAAGGTGAAAAAGTTAATCAGATAATGGAGTTTATAGGGCTGCAGAGTGGAAACAATGAAAAGCTCAGTTATCTTAGGGGAATTCTAAAACCTGAAGATCAACAAGCAATAAAAGAAATAGAAGACCTCCTGAATGAACTTGAGTTTTATGGCTTTAGCTCAGAGCCAATTATTGATTTTTCAATTGTGCGCGGCCTTGACTATTACACATCCCTTATATTTGAGTTCAAGCTCTCTGACAAATCATCAGCATCATCAATAGCCGCAGGCGGCAGATATGACAACTTAATATCAATATACTCTAGCAAGTCAGTGCCTGCAGTGGGTGCAAGCATAGGCATCAGCAGGGTAATGGATTATCTTAAATGCCAAGAATCAAAGAAGCTCACAAATTCAATTATATACATAGCATACATAAATGAAGGCAACTATGCCTATGCTCTAAAGGTTGCAGGTATACTGAGGAGTGCAGGAATTGCTGCAGATCTCAATATATCAGATAAAAATTTATCAAACCAGATGAGACATGCAAGCATGCTAAATTTCAGGCTGGCCGCAATAATTGGTGATAATGAGCAGGCAGCAGGAGAAGTTACACTTAGAGATTTCATATCTGGTGATGAGAAAAAGGTAAAGCTTGATGATCTTGTATCAGAAGTAAAAAATAAAATTAATAATATAAAATAAACCCTGCACATAATGGCAGGGCAGTCCAATAATGCTAAGTACTATACGCTGCAGCAACTTAGCTTAGAAATATCCTCGTAGAAAGCCATGGCTGCTAGCTTTAATCCTTCGCTAAGCGTTGGGAATACATGCACTGTGTCTACTATATCCTCTATTGTAAGACCAAATTTAACTGCCAATGTGCCTTCATGTATTAAATCTGCAGCATGCGGTGCCAAAATATGGACTCCCAGTATCCTCTTAGTCTTATTGTCTATCACTATCTTTACTATCCCTCTTTTATCGCCAATGATAGCAGATTTCGCAACAAACTTAAATTCCATAGGGCTGCAGTTGCATTTTATCTTGTTTTTTATTACTTCGTCTTCTGTCATTCCAACCATAGCTGCCTCAGGATAAGTAAATATCGCGCTTGGTATTTCCTTTAGATTTATTGACTTATTTGCATTTTCAAATATGTTAGAAGTTGCAGTATTACCTTCTTTTGCAGCTAATGTTTCAAGCATTGGCTCCCCTGTTACATCGCCGGCTGCATATATATTGCCAGCAGTTGTTTTAAGAGTTTTGTCAACTTTAATGAAGTTTTTCTCATTTAGCTTGACACCAGCCGCATTCAAATTCAACTTCTCTATATTTGCAATTCTTCCTGTAGCAAAAAGTATTTCTTCTGCATTAAAAGTTGTTTTATTCCCCTGAACATTAACAGTTATTCTTTTTAATCCCCCTTTAGAATTTATTTCAACTAAGGTTGCATTTGTTACTATCTTAATTCCACTTTCTTTCAAATATTTAGTAAGGTAAGCGCTTATTTCTGGCTCCCAGTTTGGTATTATTGTTTCGCTCCTCTGCAGAAGAGTAACTTTAACACCAAACCCTGCAAACAATTGCGCAAACTCCAATCCAAGCGCTCTTCCACCAACCACTATAAGAGACTTGGGCAGTTTCTTCATAGATAAAGCTTCTTCATTTGTGAGGTATTTTATTTTTTCAATACCCTTTATGTGAGGTATTGCTGCTCTTGCACCTGTTGCAATAAGGATGTGCTCTGACTTTATTAGCATATCCCCTGCTTTAATTGTATTTGCATCTATGAACGTTCCTATTTTATTTATGAATGTAACATTTTTCAGTCCCTTCAACACATTTTTGTATTTTTCAGCTCTCAGGTCTTCTACAAGACTGTCTTTTTCTTCAATTATTTTTGCGTAATCTAACTTTCCTATATTGTAATTTAACCCATTATATCTCATTTTTTTAAGCTCATCTAAAAATGTGCTTACAGTTATCAATCTTTTACTAGGCACACATCCTACGTTTATGCAAGTGCCGCCGAGTACTGCACCATCTGTTGCATTGCTGCCTATCATAGCAGTTTTGATTCTAAGTTCATTTGCTTTTATTGCTGCTGCAAATGCAGCAGATCCTTGTCCCAATATTACATAATCAAATTTTTTTATTTTTTCTTTCATTTTATTACCTCTCTGCTCTTTCATTTTATTACTTTATGAATATACTCTTTGTTTGCTATATTGCATGATATTATCTGCTTTTTGTATGACTCTATGTTATCTACTATACTATTTACTGTCTGCTTCACGTCTTTATTAATTCTGTAAACATGTTTTGTTCCTTCCTTCTTTACATTTACGAATCCGCAGTTCAATAGGCACTGCATATGATGAGATACATTGCTCTGCTCAATTCCTGTTATTTCAACTATTTCGCTTACATTCAAGTCGTGTTTTGCCAGGGTGCTAAGTATGCTGAATCTGCTGTAATCCCCCAGTGCATAGAAGAATGCCTTGAATTCAAATTTGTCCATTTAATCACTAGTTTTGTTTATGGCTCCTTCAAGCTGTGCAAGAGTCAATTCAGGCGATCCGTTTATATACAGCACAGTGCCATTTTTTGAAATAAGATAATAAATATCAAGATACGCCTTTGGGTCGTAAGCTGCCGTCATATTATATCCTGCAAGCGCAGGAACCAGTACTTTGTTAGAATAAGCATTTGGTGCATAGGAATCAATAAATCCTGTTATTGGTGGTCCGCTATATCCCAAATCTTTGTAAAGTTCAAGTTCAATAATTTTAACTCCATGCTGCTCAAAAAATTTGTAATTCAGGTTTATTGCCTCATTGCCTTGCGCGCATGATGAACACCATGTCGCTACAAACCATAGTACCACTGGATGGCCTCTGTATGCAGATAAATTTATGATAGACCCATTGCCTATAATAAAATTATAATTCGGCGCTAATGATCCTATACTGATATTTTGTGTGGCCGAATTTTTGCTTTTTTGATTATAATTCATAAACAACAGTGCTAAAATAACTACAATAATTACTGCAGCCAGTGCTGCAATACCCAATACTGTTAGCTTCTTTGTTTTCATTTTTTCACTATGCAACATTTGTTAATATTGATTGAGACTAAAAAAATACTTAATAAAAAGAGAATTAATGAGGCAATAATAAACAACACTTCATAAGTTGCGAATGGTCCCTGGAGCATGCCTGTTGCTCCTATTATTGTGGTGGTTGATGCTCCAAAAGTAGCCAAAAGTGCAGGTATGACAGGTGTACAGCAAAGGCTGCTAGGAAGTATCGCCATTATTATAGCTCCAAGACTTATTTTTTCGCTTAATGAGACTCTATTTGCAAATGCAAAAGCATTCATTATCAAAGAAAGCGCAAGAAGTATGCTTATCACTGCAGCTGTAATCAATGAATAAATGTTTAATCCTAATATTATTTTTGGGTGTGGCAAATTTAATGAAGAGCTAGAAAGCAGATAAGAGTAGCCAAGAAATGATAATGAAGCTATCACTAAAAATGCTATGAGGTATATCTTAGAATCTAATACAAGCCTGATTGCACTTATTATTCTATTCCAGTTATGCATAATATATGAATAGCCAATCATATTTATAATATTTTGCATAAATACCTAGGAATTGCTAAGTACTCGATAGCACATTCTCTATGTATATTATAGTTTTTATGGTAATAACAGGGACTTCATTTTCCCAAACCTAATTAGCCATTTATAAAAGGTATGTGTGCTACACTAATAATAGCGCAATACTGTCTGCAATAGTAACTGTAGCCTTACTATTCAGTGGCAAGTATCAACTTAAAGGCTTATAGTTGAACAATGCAATATTGCTTAACTTTTTACTTTTTATTTTTAGGTCTAATTATCTGCATAAGTGATCCAACTAAGATAACTAGAAATATTATAGTCAGGCATATATATAGAAATAATGAAACTGCTTTGAACGGGCTAAAAAAATTAGATAGAGCAATAGTACCTAAAGTGAATGCAGCAGTAGGGAATACATAGCTCCACCAGCTTATCTGAAATTTGAAGCCTGATTTAAGGTATCTTCCAAAGAAAAGCGTATTTATGAATATTGCCCATATCCCGAATCCCCACAAAATTGCACCTATTGTAGCTCCTAGGGGGTTTAGGTTTACGCCAAACATGGTTCCTGCATAATTAGATATTCTTATAGAATCTACAATCAATATCCCGATAGGCGCTAAAAGTAGGTAATTAGTAGGTGCAAGTTCCACAGGCGGTAATGTATGACTAATTAATCTGAAAAATAGCATGCTAAGAATCAGCAGGAACAACACAGCACCTATTCCGAAAAAAAGTAGTCCTATAATCATAGTAATTGGGCTAACAGGGTACAAAAACACTGCATAAGTGACAAGAATTGTAGCTACTGGCGTGATGAACCATCCTCCATGCATCTGGTCAAATTTAATCTTCGTGTCCGAGAAAAAATAATATGGTATGTAGACTGCAAGGATAAAAATTAAACCTGCGCCATAGATAAGTAGACCCAAGTCAATGATGCGCGGAATCAAATTCCAGCCTAGAATTGCCAAAATTAATGCTGAGATTGGTTGGAGAGCATAGAAATTTCCTAGCAAGTGATGCTTTAGCTCAGCTTTAACAATTTCTGGGTGGAGAACAATCTTGATAAGGAATATCGCAGAAAATAACAAGAAGAAAAATGCTAGAATACCTGTCAAAGGGAGCACAAGGAATGGGAGGAAGGCTCTAGACGCCAAGACAAATCCACCTGTTCCTAGAATTGATCCAAAAGACATTACAGAAAATTTACTCGTGTTCAAATGTAACACTTATTTATTATTAATACTAAAATCATTTTTAAACAGCTGCAGAGCGCGCCTATCTTTTATCCTGTAAATTATTTTTTTTCCTTCCCTTTTGTTAGAAAGTATGCCTGCTTTAGTAAGGTATTTAAGCTGTAATGATATTGTTGGCTGCGCGCGCTTTACAAGCTTAGGCAGTTCACATGCGCATTTTTCATGCTCTGCGAGGACTGAAACTATTTTGTATCTTGTTCTGTCCCCTAATGCCTTGAAAAACTTATACTCATATTGTTGGTTATTGCTCATAAAACATATTTATGAATATAAATATATAAATAAGTTACTGATTATGTACTACTTATAAATTATACTGCGATATGGTGGCAAAAATGAATGGAAAAATAGCAATAATAATAGCTTCTGATTGGAACCAAAAGTTAAAAGTTACTTCTGCATTACATCTAGCTAAGAGAATATATGATGTAAAGAAATAGAATAATATTGATGTACTTGAAATATTTCTTTATTCAGGTGGCGCAAAACTCCTGCAATCATTACCTAAAGATTTTGCAAATACTCTTGAAGAACTAAAGCAGAGCAATATCATTGTGAAGGTATGCACAACAGAAGCAAAACTGTGGAGCCTTGATGAAAATGCAAGAAAATATGGAGTATCCATTGAATTTGCAAGAAATGTATTTTCAAGATATGCAAAGTAAGGATTTAGTATTTTAACAATTTGATGAGAAAGAATATTGAAAATTCAGCTTCGACAAGATCTGATTTTATCTTTCAAATACTAAGTCTGCTTTCTATCGGTCTATTACGCCCGAAGCAGGGATCGAACCTGCGACCTACTGGTTAACAGCCAGCCGCTCTACCACTGAGCTACCCGGGCATTGTGAAGAAACTGAAAGG
>JAJYVI010000067.1 GCA_021792115.1 Microcaldota archaeon
TAACAAATAAAATAATAGTAACAAATAATAAAGTAATGCCATAAAATAGTAAATTAAAAATTGTAAAGTGCGATAGATTTTGTATATTACCAAATTGCATATTACCAAAAATAAAATAAAGTGATAGAATGTTAGTAGAAACAGGAAGAGTTTGCATAAAAAAATGTGGGAGAGACGCTGGCGACAAAGCAGTTATTACGCAGGTTATTGGAAAAGGCTTTGTAAAAATAATTACGCAGACAAGGAGGAAGGAAAGGAAATGCAATACAGCACATCTTGAATTTCTCAATGAAAAGATAGACCTGAAAAACAAGGAGGAACTAAAGAAAATAGGCATCACTGCCTAAGCTTTTGGTAGGCCTGTGCTCTAGTCTAGTTTGCATGCCTGGCGTTTGCTGCTGCTTGCTAACTAAGCGCTTATTTTTTCTATTCCTAGTTTGAATGCAATTGATTTAAATGGAAAAATACGATGCAGTTATAGTACATTTTGGGGAGATCTGGCTTAAGGGCAAAAACAGAAGCAGATTCATAAAAATCCTGCTTGATAATATTGAACATGCATTGAATCCTGTATATTCCTCAGGTGGGGCAGGCAAGGCACAAGCGAAAAATAAGCCTAAAAAAAGCAGCTATAAAATATCAATGGAATATGACAGAGTTGTTGTATATTCCTCAAAAAAATCAAAAAAATCTGATTTTAAAAGTGCGCTAGAAGGGCTCAGTGTAGTTTTCGGTATATCCTGGTTTGCGCCATGCATAATATGCGAGAACAGGCTGAGCAAGATTCTTGAGTCAGCCAATGCTATGCCAGGCATAAAGAATGCAGCAATAAGGATAGAAGCCCATAGGTCGTATAAGAATCTAGACTTTGATTCAAGGGGTATTGTATCATATTTTCTTGAAAACGCAGGAGAACTCAAATTCAGCCTCGACTCCAAAGCAGAAAAGACATTATACATAAACCCAACAGAAAGGGGGTGCTTTCTTTTTCTAGGCAAGATGCAGGGCGCAGGCGGGCTTCCTGTAGGCTCCTCTGGCAAGGCAGTCGTACTGCTTTCTGGTGGGATTGATTCCCCTGTTGCAGCATACTATGCCATGAAAAGAGGTCTTGAGCCGATCTACTTACATGCGCATGCATTTGCAGATAACAAGGAGGCCATGAAATCAAAAAAAATAAAGGGGCTTGGGTCATTGCTAAGGAAGTACTCCTGCTGTTCAAAAATATATTTCATGCCATCGCACCTGTTCCAGACTGCTGCAATGGCAATACCTAAAAAATATGAGCATGTGCTATTCAAGAGGTTTCTGCTCGAGGCTGCTGCAGCAATTGCGCAGTCTGAAGGAGCCAAGGCAATAGCAAGTGGGGAAAGCCTTGGCCAGGTTTCATCGCAAACTCTCCAGAACCTCATTGCTTCTGATCCAGGCACAGGTCTGCTGCTGATGCGGCCGCTTATAGGTATGGACAAACAGGAGATAATAAATAAAGCGAAACAAATAAATACTTTTGAATATTCAATCTTAAAATACAAAGATGTATGCTCAATAATAGTCAGGGATCCAGCAACGAACATAAAAAAGGAGCTTATTGACAGGCTTTACAAAAACCTTGATCTGCAAAGCATACTTTCCAAAACCTTAGAGAAGTCGCTTGTTGCTGAATTTTGATGCACAAAGCTTTTTTATTATAAAATCTTAGCACCCTATAAAACAACACAATAGAGTTGCAAAACGGCGAATCAATGAAACTTGCAAAAATAAGCAAAAGGAATATTGCAATAATAGCTCTTCTAGTTGCTGCTGTTGCAGCAGTGCTGTTTACTTTCTATGCAACAGGTAGTACAGACAATGCTATAATAGCATATGACAATGTGCCAGTGCCTCAGGCCCAGATGCACGCATTATCCATGATTGCAAACAATGAAACCCTTGCAAACCAGGTAATGTTTGGGAATGTTTCAGGGTTTCCAATCAATGTCAACGCCCAAAAGCCCCTTGTCTTTGGCGGCAAGCCAGGCGTACTATACTTCGGAGCAGATTACTGTCCATACTGTGCTATAACAAGATGGTCTCTTATACTTGCGCTTATGAGGTTCGGGAATTTTACAGAACTGCATTATATGACCTCAAATGCAACAGACGTGTATCCTAATACTGCAACATTCACTTTTTTCAATTCATCATACACTAGCAATTATATAAACTTCACGAGCATTGAGCAGCAAACGGTTACGCATAAAGCACTGCAAACTCCAACGCAGGAAGAGCTTCTTTTGTTTGAGAAATTTGATTTAAACAATTCATTGATTCCTCAGTATGCAAGAGGAGGTATACCATTTGTTGACTTTGGCAATGCAAGCGTTCTTGTTGGTGCTGCAATATCTCCTAACCTAATACATGATGACAACTGGACAGAAGTGATTTCTGGTCTGAGCAAGCCAAATTCAAAATATTCACAGGCAATAATCGGGGCAGCGAATATATTCACTGCTGAAATATGCGCAAACAATAACAATGATCCATCACAGGTATGCAACCAGACCTATGTCAAGACAATACAGAAAAATCTTGGAATAAAGGTTTCATAAAAATCATGTAATCATTACTCTGCAGTCGTGCATATAAACGTGTATATAAAAATATTGAAAAAATTAGAAAGCATGAAATCTAAAACCATTTGCATCCCATGAATTTATAAGAAGCAATAAGGCACTAAAAATATTAAGTAAAAACCAAAAAATTAAATTATTTAAATTTAACTAATCCTGTTGTAGGCGGTAATGTATACGATGAACAAATAGGAGTAGAAAAGGCATTAGATGGAGTACCACAAACTAAAGAAGCATTGATAAATATAATAAATAGAAATATGCCAAGTGATGATCCTAATATCTTACCAAAAGACGTTTTAGAAACTATGAGTTTACAACAACTCAAAGACTATATAATTAATAATTATAAAAACTTTAAAGAAATAGGAGTAATAACAGAAGGTAATATACCTAAACGGTCTTTAGTAGGGTATGCTAAGGGATTTACTGAAGATGAATTAAATTCAATTATGGAAAATAATGGTTATGCTAAAGATTTAGTAGAGAATCTTCCAAAAGATCAAAAAATAGAAGTAGTACAAAGTCTTATTCAGAACTCACCTAATATTAAATTCCAAGTAGTTAGAGGTTATACACCGGGCAATAGTTTTGACTTCACAAAGGATCAAATATTAAAAACATTTGAAAATATCAATAATTCTGAATCTCCTGTAAAAACATTAGTATTTCACTTAACTGATCTGCCAGAACTTCATAATCTTTTAAAAGTTAATACAGTATATTTAGAACCTCAACAATCAGATAATTCAGGATTAAATTCATTAAGAGCAAAGTTTATTTCAGGTAAGAATACTTATTTTTCAGTTCCTAAAACAGAAGGAGAACCTTTAGAGGAAGGTTCAACACAACAACCTAACATGTATGGGAGATATACTGGTGCATTTAATTCTGATGAAAATCAAGAAACTGTACTAGGAGGAGAAGTAAGACTTTTACCAGCAAATAGATATTATGGAGTAGGTAACTCAGTTACAAATGATGAAGTATATA
>JAJYVI010000068.1 GCA_021792115.1 Microcaldota archaeon
CAAGGCTCTCTGCATCGCTAAAAGGCTTATCTGTATATTCGAACATGTTTTCATCTCTGCGTAATGGATCTGCTTGAAGTATACTGTTGCAACAAGCAAATTTAAAAATAAAAATAGAAAAATTGCAAGCGCAATTTTTTAAAAAGCCCAAAATAAAAAAGGGCAAACTGATAATAATACATTGTATATTTTCTGTTGTTTCTGTTATTTAATTTTAACTGATCTTGGCTTCACTTGTATACTGACTGGTATGTTGTCCCGCTGTCGTCTTTTATGTGTATGCACTCTCCCTCACACTCAATCAAGCATGCCTGGCATAATATACAAGAAGACCCATTTATTGCCACTGACTTCTTCTTGAAATGGTCATGACCATCACTTACTCCATTCCATTCCTTAAATACATTAGGATCATCTACTCCTTTCCATTTCATGTCATCGGGTGCTACATCATTGTTTACTTCAGGCGCATTTTTGTCGTACATTTCAAATACCGCAACAGGGCACACATCTTTGCAATGGTCGCATCCAGTGCACTTTGGTTTATCTACAAATACTTCCATAATTTCACCAAATATTATTTTTAATTAATCCTAGCCTTCAATCAATTTTTTATAAAAAATTATCAGGCATTCCAATCATAAGATAATCTTCAATACTTTAGACACTTCAAATATTTCAATACTTTAGACACTTCAAATATTAATAATATTTTGAATATTCCAGTTTCAGAAATATTATACTAAATAATCTCAGATAACTCAGGTAATATACTAAATAATCAAATATATACAATATTAAGTTATACTCTATATTTTTATATTCTTTTGTTTTATTTTTTTTACTTTATCTACTATGCATGCTCTTACATTCATATATAACTTCTAATTTTGATTGATTATACTACTGAAAAAGTTATATTTACTACTGTATTGTTTGCTCCAGTTAGTACTGTTTTGTATGTGTGCACATACATAATAAAACTTGGCAGAGCCCCTGTAGAAGTTTTGTTTGAAGCATTATCATGCACAGGATAAGTGCCAAAGCTATTTACAGAGAGAGATGATGACGGGAATGAAGAAGATGAAACATTTAGTGCTGCGCCTCCTATACCTATTGTAGGTATGGCATTTACATCCAAAGAATTTGCACTGCCTGCACTCGCCATTGGACATATTTTTGTACAATATGGCCGTACAGTTCCTGAAATCGATATATTGTATTCAGAGAACGCTTTAAGCCCTGAAAAGATCACTACATACTGCCTTGAAGGAATAAAAACCGGAATCTGAGTTGATGATATACTCCTATTTTGAGGATAAATATTATTTCCATAATTATTAATTTTTATTGATTCTAGAGTCTTGTTTCCTCTGCTTAAGCTCATAGTCAAGTAATATATCTCACTCGCAGACAAAGATACATATACTGCAACAGAAGCATTGCCGCTTGTATAATAATTATTATATATATTCTCCACCTTCAGGTTATTTGCATTTGATGTATTATTTGCTATAGAAATAAGGGTATTTTCAATACGCAATGCAGTCTTGAAAAATATAAGCATGAACAGAACGAAAAGCGTTAGAATAAGCATTAGTATGCGGCTGATATTCGCATTAGGATTGACCTGATCCTTATATAAAATGCGCTTCTGCTTTAATCGTAAGATTTGTTTTGCCATAATAACACTTTTCTAGACTTTTATTTTTTTGAACAAATAGTCTCCTTTTTTTATTTTTCCGCTGAATTTTCCGTCAGGCGAAAACGAGCAGTACTTAAACTCTATTTTTGTACCTAGTTGCGCTGCTATTTTTTCTCCTGTTTCAGGCATGAACGGGTATATTAATATTGATATAATTCTGCATGCTTCGAGGAGGTTATAGAGCGCATTTGAAAGCTCTGCATTCTGCAATGACCATGCCTTGTTGTCATTCACGTATTTGTTTGCCTCTCTTATGAATTGCCAGATTATATTAAGACTTGAATTAATATCAAGACTTGACATTGCTTTTTCTAGTTTTTCCATATCTAGTTTTTTGCCGAGCTCGTTTCTTCCTTCAAATTTTGCGCCTTCTCCTGCTTTTTCTGCGAGCGTCAGCACCCTATATACAAGATTTCCAAGGTCTGCCACAAGTTCTCCATTAATTCTTGCTATAAATGCAGCCTCAGAGAAACTGCCGTCTTCGCCTATGCCCTTTTCTTTTACCAGGAAGTATCTCAAAGCATCTGCAGAGTACTTGTCGATAAGAGCTATAGGATCTACTACATTGCCCTTGCTTTTGGACATTTTTTCATTGTTTACAGTCCAGAACCCAGTCGCAAGCACTGTTGAAGGCATTTGCAATCCGCAGGACATGAGGAGCGCAGGCCACACCACTGAATGGAACCAGTTTATGTCCTTGCCTATAACATGCACGTCAGGAGGCCAGAACTTATTGAAATTAGCTTCATTGCTCGGCCAGCCCAGAGCGCTCAAGTAGTTTACAAGCGCATCGACCCATACATATATGTACTGATCAGGATCAAGCGGAAACTTTATAGCCCATTTAACAGACGGCCGTGTAATGCTTATGTCCTTGAGCCCGCCAGAAATCCTGTTAAGCATTTCAGTCTGTCTATAATTTGGTAGAATAAATGAATGTGTATTGTAGAAATCAAGAAGCTTATCCTGGTACTTGCTTAATCTAAAGAAATATGCATCTTCCTCAACTATCTTTACATCCCTGCCACATTCTGGGCATTTTCCATTCTTGAGCTCGAGCTCTGTCCAAAATGTCTCCTCATGCACGCAGTACCATCCACTGTATTTTGACCTGTATATATCCTGATTCTTGTTTAACAGCTCCACAAATGCCTTTACTGCCTCTTCATGCGTATTTTCAGTAGTTCTTATAAAACGATCATTGCTTATATTGAGCCTTTGCCACAGCTCTTTAAACTTCCTGACCTCATAATTAACAAAATCAATGTTCTGCATCCCTGCAGCAAGTGCTGCCTTTTCTATTTTTTCGCCATGCTCATCGCTTCCTGTGACAAAGAAAACATCATCGCCAATCAGCCTATGCCATCTTGCCAGTACGTCTGCAATGACATTGCTGTTTGCATGACCTAGATGAAGCTTGTCATTTGCATAGTATATTGGTGTAGTTATGTAAAATTTTGAGATTGTAATCACCGCAATCGCAATTAACAATTATGTATTGGCAGCAATTTTATTTATTAATTGCTATGAACTCTAAAACCAACGGCAGAAGAGGGGACGCAATAAACAGAAATTATTTTAAATACATTAGATATAACTAATTATACTAAAAAACATAAATACCTAGTATAGGAAAGATTAAATGAGAAACGAAAATGAAGAAAGCAATGAAGGACATAACGGAAGGTCCTTTGGAAACAATGACCATGAACATGGAAGAGAACATAGAGGGGGTATGAAAATAAGGCAGAACTATTTCTTACCAAAACCAATAAAGCCTGGAGACGAGCTTGAAGTCGAAATTGAAGCAGTTGCATCACAAGGAGATGGAATTGCAAAAAAAGATG
>JAJYVI010000069.1 GCA_021792115.1 Microcaldota archaeon
AGAAGGGTGTAAGTTACACCAAAATAATTTCAGAGCACAAGGCTGATATTAAATATCCTGTAGTGTCAGCAGCGAGCATAATCGCTAAGGTAATACGGGATAACGAGATAAAACAGATTGAAAAAAAACTTCGCATTAAGATTGGATCAGGATACCCTAGTGATGCAATTACTATATCAGCAGTAAGAAAAAATCTGAAAAATCCAAAAATAAACGAATACCTAAGAATGCACTGGAAAACCCTTGAAAATATAAAGCAGACAAGCCTTTTTCCTGAAAAGTGAAAATTTGCAGCGTGGTCTTTTTCTGGCATGCAATTCTGCATGCTGCAGCAAATATGCAATATAAATTTATTTGCATGCTTGCTTATTATTATATATGGATCTGTGGCGCAACTTGGATAGCGCATTTGGCTTCGGACCAAATGGTTGCGGGTTCAAAATAAACTTTTGGCAATTAAATCAAAAGTTGTGAAAATCCCGCCAGATCCGTTACTTTTTAAATGATCTAAGACCAAGACTGCACAAATCTTAGCCATTTAGCATATAAAGTATAAACTCTGCTATTTATACTAGCTTTATGCAAACGCAGGGTTTTATTAATTTCAAATGCTATGCACTCCAAACACAAGTCTTTTATATGATAATGATATTAAAGTAATGGTATAGAGGTGAGATTATTCATTATACCAAAAACAAAAACAACAAGGTAGAGTATCTTGATTTTGTAAGTGTAGGATTTGGTAGCCAGGAAGAGTACAACGAGATAAAAAAAGGTACTATAGGATTGGACAAGCAGATTAATAGAATAGAACTTCTCTTAGACTGCAAAACAGCACCTGTAAAATTCGTTGAACAGGATTATCTCCCTAACGCAATAATGATCTATGGTGCGCATGGAACAGGAAAGACACGCATTGCAAATCTGATTTTTAAAAAATATGGAACACGCACTGTTATTAACTTAAATCCATTTAATATGGATGAAGTCATAGAGACTGCTGAAAACAATATTATTATAATTGACGATTTTGAAAGGCTTAAGGCAATTAGATTAATGCTTGATGAGCCGAAAGATAACAAGAAGGGTAAAAATGAGTATATACTTATAGCTGCAATTGAAAAGATTCTGGAGAAAGAGAAAAATAATGTTGTGGTAGCAATTACAGTAGACAAGAATAGCATAGACCCATCTCTTAAAAGGCTGGGATTGTTTGAAGAGGAAATAGAGATTCCATTGCCTTCAAAAGAGACAAAAAAAGAACTGCTTAACATTCATGCAAAGGGACTTAACATTGTAAGAGAAGTTAATTTTGAGGAATTAGCAAATGCAATGCCTGGTTACAGCTGCGAAGACGTTATACTTTTAGTTAAAAAAGCAGTAGGAAATGCTATAAAAAGACAGAGTGGGGACGAAAAAAACATGCATGAGATATCAAATAACAAAATAATTGTCAATGATGAGGACTTTAAGCAATCATTAAAAATAATAAAACCAATAGGCATGAGGAATAACATTAAGAAAATACCTGATGTAAAATGGGAGGACATAGGGGGCCTGGAAAATATAGTGCAGGAAATTAAAAAGGATATCCGCCGTCTAAGACATCCTGAAATTATCAAAAAGCACAATCTAAGCCCTGTAAAAGGCATACTTCTTTATGGACCTCCAGGGACTGGAAAAACCTTGCTTGCAAAGGCAATCGCAAATGAGGCAGGGTTCAATTTCGTATCTTTCAATGCACCTGATGTATTCAACAAGTATCTTGGAAAAAGCGATGAAAACGTGAGAAACATGTTTGCTACTGCTTCGCAAAGTTCGCCTGCTGTTTTATTTATAGACGAATTTGATGCAATTTCAGGAACTAGAAAAGAAGATAGAAGCAGCGAAGCATACAATAGCGTGGTCAATACTTTGCTGTCGCAAATGGATGGCATGGAGGAACTTGACAATGTAATTGTTATTGCAGCGACAAATAGGATTGATGCGATTGATCCTGCTATAAGAAGGTCTGGAAGATTTGACAAAAAATTTAAAATAGATCTGCCTGAAAGACATGTGCGTGAGAATATATTTAAGATCTTTTTCAACAAGTATAAGCTGCCTATTGATGATATGTTAATCAGCAGGCTCGGAGAAAAAACAGAGAAGTTTTCAGGAGCAGATATTGAAAATATATGCAGCCAGGTCGCAGAGGCAATTGCAGATAATGAAATCGAGGAATTGGAAAGCAATAGTCTGCAAAAAGACAGAAAAAAAATAGACCTTAATAAAAAATTTGATGAAGTAATGGAAAATATAAATAACAGCGACAAGAATCACAATAAAATAGGGTTTATAACAGAAAAGCTTAGAAAGGATGCTAACTGAAAAATAATATACTATTTTACTGGGATGCGGCATAAAATATTGGCTTGAGAAGCTTTATTAATTACCTCTATTTTTAAAGTTTGAAATAGAAAAAATAGGAATAAATAACAATGTTTTTAAAGCTTAAAAGCCATAAGATTATAGCGATGTTATAGCCTTTTGTTTCAAACAAAAATTAGCGTAGCTTTCGGTGCATTATATGGACGCTCAAAACAATCCTAACAGTTACTCTGCAAAGGACATTATTGTACTTACAGGGCCTGAAGGAGTAAGAAAAAGACCTGCAATGTACATAGGTTCTACTGGAAACGCTGGATTTGTGCACCTTCTGTATGAAGTAATAGACAATGCGATAGATGAGGCAATTGCTGGATTTTGCAAGAATATAACAATAAAGCTTTCAAATGAAAATGGCGTAGATGTAGCAGAAGTAAGCGATGATGGAAGAGGGATACCGGTAGATATAATTGCTAAGGAAGGCAAGCCTGCGCTAGAAGTAATAATGACCTCTATGCATTCAGGAGGAAAATTCAACAGCAATGTATATAAAGTTTCAGGCGGGCTGCATGGGGTAGGACTTACAGTTGTTAACTCGCTTTCAGAATACACTGAAGTAAAGGTTATAAAAAATTCAAAAATATACAGGCAGATGTTCAGCAGAGGCCTTCCTGTATCAAAGCTTGAAGTGATAGGATCTGCTGAACCTGACAAATCAGGCACTATTATAAAATTCAAGCCTGACGAAACAATATTTTCAGTAAAATCATTTGACACTATCGCATTAAACGAGAGGCTCAAGGATCTAAGCTTTTTGAACTCAGGCATAGCCATAACATTAATAGATTCACGGGAAGACGAGGAAAAGACAACAAAGTATTTTTCAGAAAATGGATTTAATGACTTCCTCCTTTACCTTAGAGGGAATACTGAGGAGGTCTCCAAACCTATAAAAATATCAAAAGAGATAAACTCTACAAAAGTAAATGTTGTAATGCAGTATGTCAATAATTACAGTGAAGAAGTAATCTCGTTCATTAATAATATAAAAACTGCAGAAGGTGGAACACATGTCACTGGATTC
>JAJYVI010000010.1 GCA_021792115.1 Microcaldota archaeon
TTCAAACCTGTTGAGGGAAAAAAGAGTGATGAAGCACACCCTGCAATTTACCCAACAGGCATAAAGCCAGATAATCTAAGCCGCGATGAGGAAAGACTGTATGATATTATAGCGAGGAGGTTTCTTGCAGCATTTGCAGAGTCTATGGAGATTGACAGGACACGAGTAATAGCAGGTTTCGGCTCTGAAAAATATTATGCCTCAGGAAACCAGATTTCAAGAAAAGGATGGACTGAATTTTATCCTTTCTACAAGCCCGACGAGCAGCTTATCCAGGGATTTGAAAAAGGGGAAAAAATATCTGCTGACAAGACAAGCATTGCAAAGTCGCAGACACAGCCGCCAAAGAGGTATACTAAAGCAACACTTCTTGCAGAGCTAGAGAAAAGAAACCTTGGCACAAAGGCAACGCGCGCAGGGATAATAGACACCCTCTTCAAGAGGAACTATGTTGAAGGAGAAAGCATAGTAGTAACTAAGTTCGGGGCAAGCATATACAATGCACTTAAAAAATATTGCGAAATGATTGTTGATGAAAATACGACAAGGAAGCTGGAAAAAGATATGGATGCAATATCAAAAGGCAAGGAGAATGAAGACCATGTCCTCAAAGAGGGCAGAGAGATGCTCACTAAGGCACTTGATGCATTCAGCAAAAATAGTGCAAAAATATCCGAGGAATTGAAAGCGGGCTTGAGAAGCACCCAGACTCTTGGCAAGTGTCCAAAAGATGGAGGAAACCTTGTAATAAAAAAATCAAAAACAGGCAAGTTTTTTGTAGGGTGCGACAACTATCCTAAGTGCACAAACACATATCCCTTGCCAGGGAACTCGAAGATCATACCTACTGGAAAAGTTTGCGAATACTGCCATACCCCAATAATAAAGGTGGTCAGGTTCAAAAGAGTTTTTGAAATGGATCTAGACCCTAACTGCCAGACGAAGAAGGACTGGTACAAAAAGCCTAGCGCACCTGCAGCAGCACCAGCAGGGACCAATTCTGTTCAGACTGTAAAAGAGGCTACAGATATGCAGGATAGGAGGGCAGCATCAAGTATTGTACAAGTTCAAGATGCTTTGCCTGCGCAAGAAAAGGCGCTAAAAAAAGAAACTAACATTTCTGGCAAACCCAAGTTGCATGATAGTATTGCAAAAGATAAAACAAAAAAAAGAATTGCTAGAAAAGCAAAAAAGGATGTTAAAAATGCAGATACAAGTAAAAAGAGGATAAAAAAAATTAGTAAAAAATAAAAATGCTGCAATTATTTATTTACTATTTTGTTATGCCTTTTCCTTCCTGACAAGGCTTTTGTAATCCTGAATCAGCCATGGCTTATCTTTTCTTGCTGACAGGAACGCATTTATACTGGATTCATCGAAACTAGGATCAAGATAAGGGTTAAATGTTGGATATGCGTCTACTCTGAAGAAGGATTCTTGAAATCTAAACCTGAAAAATTCTGTGAGATCCTCATCTACAAGAGTATTTATGCCATGGGCATGCGCTGCCTGCGCTAATTTCTCAACGCAGTCCCACATATGGAATCCAGTAACAACTAATGAAGACATATTTCCAAGCTTCTGCAATATATTTTCATTGTCAGGATACGGATATATTCCTTCATTGT
Source organism: Microcaldota archaeon (assembly GCA_021792115.1). Lineage (GTDB taxonomy): Archaea > Micrarchaeota > Micrarchaeia > Micrarchaeales > Micrarchaeaceae > JAJZMY01. The sequence goes on from JAJYVI010000010.1 coordinate 1,629, forward strand.
TTTTTGACCTATGAGTTGCGGAATCCATGCCAACGCGTATAACACGATCTGATTCGTGCACAGTTATTATGTTAGACACACTGCAGTCATCAAGAATTGCAAAGAAGATGTTATACCCTTTTTGCCTGTATCTTGCATCAATGCAAGAATTTATCACTTTTGAGTATTTATCCTTACATCTTAAAAAACTCTGCATAATATTAGCGGCAGCAGCATTTTTGTTATTGTTCTTGTTAATATTGTTGCCCTCTTTATTGTAATACTTATGCTCTATCTTGAATTTCAGGCGATTTAATTCAATATCAAATATTTCTTGTTGAGGGTATAGAAATATAAACGCCTTTTGATAGTAGTTGTTTAAATCTCCAGTCGCCCTTATAGAGGCAGCTGATGCTGTTGGATTGGAATTATACTCTGCATGTTTTATATGATCCATGATTATTATTAGCAATCTTTTGATATTTATAGCTGCTTCTTAGCATATAGGATATATAAAAACAAAACTATAAAAAATAGAAATGCATAGAATTCAATGATCACATGTTTATCCCGTCACATTACAAAAGGCTGAAACGCGGACCGCAGGTAATTCTTCCAAAAGATATAGGCATGATAATAGCATATGCAAACATAAATAAAAATAGCATCTGTATCGACGCAGGAACTGGAAGCGGATGGTTGGCTGTAAGCATGGCAAAAATATGCAAAGAAGTTTATTCATATGAACTAAAGCCAGAATTCATAAAAATAGCAGAGCACAATAAAAGAATAGAAAATCTTAACAACTTGACAATACACAATGCAGATATAACAAAAAAAATATTTGAGAAGGATGTTGATGTTGTTGTACTTGACCTGCCTAATTCAGAGAAGGCAGTTAAAAACGCGTATAAAGCTCTTAAGAATGATGGATATATTGCCGGATATGTTTTGCACATTGAGCAGCTAAGAAAATTTTTTAGCAAACTTGAAAAATATGGGTTTAAAAATATTTTTGCTGTGGAAGTAATAATGAGGGATATGCTTATCAGGGAAGCAGGCATAAGGCCATCTACAAAGGGGATATGGCATACAGGCTATCTTATATTTGGGCAGAAGCAAAGTACTACTGGAAAACCAGTACAGCCAAATCCTCAAAAAAATAATGGTTTGCCTTGAATATATCTGCATTAAGATTCTTTACATCCTCTTCGTAGTTGTTGAATGAACTTTCAAGCATAATAACAACATGCTCTTTCTCCACATAATTTTTGTACTGACTTAAAAATGCATCTATCAGTTCCCTGCCCTGCTTGCCTCCGTCAAGAGCATATTCACGTTGATTTAAAGAACCTAAAGGCTCTGATGGAAGGTATGGAGGATTAAATATTATTGTATTGAATTTCTGGGATATGTTAGAGAATAAGTCTGTTTCAATGAACTCCCCTGTAAATGAATTTAATGCGGAATTGCGCCTTGCACAGTCCAGTGCATTTTTGTCAATGTCTGCAAATGTTACTTCACAGCCATTTGCGCATGCTGTAAGCCCAAGTATCCCTGTGCCTGTCCCCATATCTAATGTTTTTTTAAATGCCAGTTTTTCAACTGCTTCTGCCATAATAAATGAGTCTTCTCTCGGTAAATATACATTCCTGCCGCAAGATTCTAATTTTAAATTATTGAATAGCAAGTTATCCTGCCTGCAGAAATATTAAGGTGCTAATCCCTTTTTATCCTTTTCAGCATAAGTGTTTTTTCAGCATTTGCAGCAATATCCTTGTCAGGATCATGCATTAATTTTTTTATTATTTCAAAAGGAGTTGAGGTATTCTTGGAAATTCCGGATTTTATATACGGGTCTTTTGTATTTCCTGCCTTTTTAAGGATTTCAAAAGGCATGTGAGGGTTTTTGAACGCAGAGTATCTTACAAACCAATCGCTGTGCTTGCCAAGATCCATCAACTGCTTTGGATCATGGGATATTTGCGCATACGCAATTGCCTCGCCTAGGCTTCTGCCAAGAATAAGTTCCTCTTCGTACATTTCCTTTATTTTGATGAATTTTTTCAACTGCTCTTTTGTTAATGGTTTATACATAGTACCAGTTTTTATTTATTTCAGTAAATCTATTGCATTACTTGTTGTGTTTTCTGTCTCTCAAACTTAACAAGCCTTTTTTCAAGATTTTGCAGCGCGCCATTTTTTTTAGAATATATTACTTCGCTGCAGATGTCGTTAATCCTTAAGCCACATTTCATTAACTTTCTATTTAATGCGCCTATAGTCATGTCAGTTATTATTACAAAATAATAATCACTTCCAAAATTATCCATAAAACTCTTGTATTTGCGAATTCTCTTGTCATCAAAAAACTGCTTTCCATGAGGCTCCAAAACAAGACTTTTTTTATTCACTTCTAGGCCCTTTATAATAAAATCTGGCCTGAAAATAGTTTCGTGCGGCATAGGCACGTTCGCTAGCGCAATATCCTGCTGAAATTTAAAGTTAAGAGGCATATTTGTAGCAAACAAGTTTGGTATCATCGCAGTTGTATCACAAACTAATTTTTGGTTAAAATCAAAGTCGAGGTTATGCTTTATTAAAACTGATGCAACATTAATTTCAAAAGAAGATGGGCTGCACTTTCCAAGGCCCACTTCATTCAGTTTGGACCTTAACAAACTTTCAACTTTGCTGCTTTGTGGCATTATTTTTTGCATCTTTAAACCTCATAGAAATTAATTTAATTATTTATTATAATATTTACTTTTATTCTACTTCTATTTCAGTTTTATTTTGTTATTCTATTCAATTTTTATTCCATTAACTTTTTCACCTTACCTTAATCTGCTTTTTTGTGTTAAAAAATTCATTTTGCAGGTCACTAGATTTTGTTCGCAGCGCGGATTTGAAATAGTTATTAGATCTTAGTTCTGACTTATGTCTTAAAACCTTACTGTCTCCTATCTCATACTCTGAATGCACATATCCTGTTATTTCCCCAACAGAGTTGTTTGTTGCTTCTAAAAAGGAATTTTCTTCAACAGAAGTAAGAGAAGGGGTAATCTCAATACTGTTATCTGTTGTATTTATTTGCATATACTGGTGCCAATGCGATCCTACACTTATCTGCGCATCTGAATTCTTCTTTCTCAGTTTATTTACAATTCCTTCCACATTCTTTCCGATGCTATGTGCTATTAATATAGGTATGTTATTGCCATTCACATCCATTGAAAATTCGCCTGCACCATATGCAGACCCATGTATAATCTTGACATTCTCAAAATCAGGGAATTTTCCTCTTATATAGGATTTTATTGCACTTGCAAGCTTTTCTGCCTCATCTAGCTTGTTCTCTTTATATGTTTTATTGTAATGGTTTCCACTTGCGATGATTATAGCTCCTTTTTTCTCAATCACTTTATCAATTGCAGGTGTCATTATTTTTACAAAAGGCTCTATCTGCGCATCAATGTTCTGTATGGGCGTTTCATTAATGAAATTAGTGAGGAAGCTATTCATCTCCTTCAATATCTCTGTTTTGCTAAGCTTCTTTTGCTGCAGAAACATTAAGTATTCATTTATAAGCTCAGGCTTTTTGCGCTCTTTTATCACATTCATATAATTGTTTAGGTTTCCTTCGATTATGTCGCCATTAAGTATTAAGACATCTGGAGGGTTGTTTGAAATATCATTCACACATGCTGTCAATAGATCTATTTTTGTCTCTCCACTGCCAAAATGTATGTCACTTATACTTGCAACTGAAATCTTTGAGAGTGGAACCACCTTATTCTGCTGCTTTGCAAAATCGCTAAGAGTCACATACTTTAAGTCTTTTTCCCTTAATTCAGATAGAAGCTTGTGGGATACGAGCATCTTCTGTATTCTTGCATCGTCAATAAACTTCTGTATTTTCAGTTCATTGAGGCTGTTATTGTCATGACTATCTTTATTTTCATTTTTGCCGATTTGTATCTGATTGCTTGCTTTGGTGTTTATCTGCAACTGCTTTTTAGTTAAGTCAGGTATGATTGCCTTCTCTTTCTCAATAAGCGCATTTGCCTTATTGACTAGGTAATCATGCTTTATTACATCAGATATAAAGTTAATGCCATCAAAAGAGATCAAAGTTATTCCTGAAAATAAAAGGGACTTTTCAAATGCACTTGTAAGCCTTGTCTTTATTTTTTCATTCCAGAGCGCAAATGTCTTTTGAGGGTCTGAGAGATGGCCTGAGCACGCTATTGCTATATTTTTATTAGAGTTATTATAAGAAGGGATTATAGTGAATGAATTAGCCATTGTGTGGCCGACTATTGCCAAGTTCGGCTCGAACTGGAGTTTTCTAGATATATTACCTATTGTTACATTCATTTCAGAATTTGACTTCATCTTGAAAACATTTGAAGTGTTCGAAGGATTATTGGAGATTAAAGTCTTAAGGCTTAATTTATTTTTTGAAAAGTTGAATGAATTTAAGTTATTCTTGCCTACAAGAAGAATCTCTCTTTTTCTTCCAAATGCAAATCCTAGTACATACTTAAAGTAGTCAAAGCTTATCTCCTCAATAAGCTTTATTGACTGTGCTTCCGCAGGGATTGTCCCTGTAAAAGTGTCTATGCGCTTTGACTTATTCGCCATCTGTATGTTTAGACTCAAGCTTTTTATCTTGCTTATAGTAATATCTATCGCCTTCAAGTCATTTGAAAGCTTTTTGCCAGAAATAATCAATTTTTTATAGTCCGGACTGAATATGTCTTTGCTCTCATCTATTTTTTTGTTTGTATCCACTAATGCATCTTCTATTTCATGCTTGCGCATTTTAAGAGCCTTGAGATCAAGTGAATTAAATTTGCTGCTTTGAGAATAAAGCGTAAGTATTTTTTGTCTTATTTCTATAAGTTCCTGCATTTCTTGCTGGTTTTTTAGAAGTTCTAGCTTATTTTTATTATTTTCAATCTCTTTTTCATGCCTTAATTTTTCAATCCTCTCAGGTTGCATGCCTTTTTTTATTTTTGAATTCAGCACTCTTAATGATTTTTCTATCTTTTCCTTTGAGGATGTTGTTATCTCTATTATCTTATTTCTTGATTCTATCTCACTTTCAAGGCTAAGGCATAAGTCATTAAGAATTTCAGGTTTATACACAAAGTCATAATTCAATGTTGTTGCTATGTCTGTTTTGTATTTAAGGTCATCCTCGCCCATTACATATATTACTTTTGCATTTTCGTCGGCGCTATTGAAAATTCTTGTAAAATAAACCTGTATGATGTCTGCTGCATCCCTCAGATTGTTTATATCATTAAACATTGCAAGCATGTCATCCCATCTTCTAGGGCCTCTTGTCCTTGGAATATGTTGGGTTGTACTGCCATATGGGAGGGCGCCTCCATTTATTAGTAGTATATCAGGGCTGGTCCCTTCGGCTTTCTTTTCCTTGAGCAGTTCTGATATCCCTATCATAGCTTTGCTGCTGAAATCTTTAAGCCCACTGTGTATGTTGCCAATGCTAAGCAGTTGTATTTTTGAATTGTTTGAGGAGGAGGTTAAAAGATTGACAGGGTAGAGGGCAAAGGTTGAATTTTTTGAATCAAGAAAATTTACTAATAATTTTCCATTTGCCATTAAATTCAACCATTAATAGCTAAATATTACTTTTACTTTTGCATACCTTTATATCGTGTCCTATCATCTTTTTGTAAGTTTAACCCAATCAGATATTATTTTCATATTAAAGTATTTAAAGGTATTGAACAAAATTTTGTAAGTACTTTATCATTATTGCTACAAAAGTACTTTATTTAGTACTTATTTTACCTCTTATGATTTGCACTTCATTGTTAGTATTCATTACTGTATTGTTTTAAAATAATACCTGTCTTCATTCATTTTTGTTATTGATTATGCTTGCGCTCTTGTGATATTTATATCTTTAGCCAATGCATTTCTTGTGGCATACTTGCAAAAGCCGTAATGCTAGATGCATTGCATTAATATTAACGTAGATGATTAAGATCTATATTTCTCTGTTTCAAGACATCTGAAAGAGGGGCGTTTATAGTAAATTTCAATGACTTCAATTCCTCTATACTTGCACAATTTAGCAGCGACATTTCATGCTTTATATCATCTATTAGTCTGGCAATGTAGTGCTTTATGCCGTTACTGCCATGTTTATTTGCCTTAAGCATTGGCATTGCTATCCCGCAGGATTCAGCGCCAAGGGATATTGCTTTTACCACATCTGATCCTGTGCGTATTCCTCCTGTTGCAGTAACTGATCTCTTGAATACGGATTTTATTTCGATTAGAGACTGTGCAGTTGGGATGCCCCATTCCTTTATAAAATCCATGTCATGGGAATAATTCCTGAAAAGCTCTATTGCAATCCAGTTTGTTCCGCCAGCTCCTCCAGTATCTATCCCATAAACTTTTGTTCTGTTGACCTTTTCCGCCACTTCCTTTGATATGCCGTTCCCAACCTCTTTAAGTATTACTTTATAATCGATAGCATCTGCAAGAGATTTCAAATTGGCAAATGCATTTTTAAACCCGAGATTTCCTTCTGGCTGGGCTATTTCTTGAGCAGGATTTGTATGTACACATAGCGCATCTGCATGTACCTCATCCAACATGCGTTCTATCTGAGAGGACTTATAATTTGCAAGCTGAGCAATACCTATATTGCCAAGCAGAATTATATCATAATATTTCTTGACATCATAAGTATATGCAAGATTACTGTTTTCTATCATTGCTCTTTGGCTTCCTAGCCCCATTGGAATATTGAATTCATCCGCAGCTTCTGCCAAATTCTTGTTTATCTGAAATGTCTTTTCATGACCACCAGTCATGGCAGAGATAAATATAGGTGCACCTACTTTTCTGCCAAGAAATAGAGTAGATATGTCGACTTCTGACTGTACTATAGTTTTAGAGTTTTTTGGAAGCAATGATATATTCTCAAACTGATTACTGATTTTAAATTGGACATTATTATTCAATGACAGATTTATATGCTCAAGCTTTCTTGATGAGGTCTGGTTCTTCATATTCAATCAATATCTTTTAATTTAATAAGTATAAATAATATAAATAAAATAAATTGGGAATTATAATTATTGCTTTATTGTGATCTACTTCAACTGCTAAATAATGTGGGATTTCACGCTCACTTAGTTAAGTTATTCAAATGTATAATAGGAGCACGTGCAAGTTGTGTGATATTTTTTGAATTAGTAAGAAACATTACAACCTTCAGTTGTTTTTCAATAAGGTTTATCTTATTAATGTCATTTAAAAAAGGTAATTGTTTAAGCCTTATTGCCTTTGCAGCATCAAGCCCATCTTCTGATTTAATGATACTAAGGGAATTCAATCTTTTTTTTATTATATTATTTTTATGCAATATAAAGAGTATTTTCGTATTTTTAGAGGAAAGGAATAATGAGATGCCTGTTGTTTTTTTTAGCTTTATCAACTTTAATCTATTATCCAGGTCTGGGTTAAAAGATACTTGCAATGCAAGTGGAGAGCAATTGATGGATACTCTCTTTTGACTATTCCCTGCATAAAAGGTCATTTTTTGCAGTATTGAAATATCATTGAAATTAATATTAGGAATAGCACAGTGGATAAATTTTATATCACTATTCATATGCATAATTAGAAGATTAATTAATTTATTGCTTTCTCTATTTTGCCTCAGATGTCCTGAGTTGAGCCTTGTATTTTTCTGCATCCTCGCGCAGTTTTAAGAGATTTCCTAAAATTTTGTAATTGTTAGTAAAATCAACTTTAGAGATTACTAACATTTGATCGTTTTCTTTTACCAGCCAGTCACCTTCATTTCCATAAAATGCCTGAATCTTCCATGGATAGCGCACATAGAAAGGCTCGCTGAGTTCAAGAGCAAGTACAAGATTCGGCTTTATTATATAGTTATCGCCAGACTTTTCATATGTCGCATCAAATTCCTGTTGGGATATTGGGTAGGAATTTTCTTTTCCATTATTATCCTTTACAGTAACAATAACGCTGTCATCGCATGACATATATCCTTTGTTAGTCTCATATGCAATGTTTTTATTAATAAACTGAAAAGATATCTGGGAGTGCAGAAGCACTTTTGAAATTTTCTGTGCCAATACAGTATTTCTATCATTATTTAAATTATAATCCGTATAATCTTTTGGCATCCTATTTATCTTATTTTCAGTTGGCAGATCCCCTTTTATAATAATTCCCATATTAACACCTATATTTGTTTATTAATTTCTTGCTGCGCTACTACAGGCGGCTCAGCAGATTTTCATATAATATTTTACTGCTTTGAAATATAAATAAATATTCTTTTTAGGTACCTCCTGCATACTCTGTTCTAATTAAAGATCAAATAGTGCAGAAAAAAGATGGTAAAAAAGAAACAGAGAGACGGATAGCTTAGCAGTATCCAATGCAAATTATATTGTAATTGCACACTTTCTTAAAACTGCCAAAATTTTGAAGTTAAGGAGGAGACATTATGAAAAAGATTTATTTGCCTCTTTATTCAGCAGATTTAGGAGCATGCAGATTTTCTTTTTCTTCAGCAGATGCCGGGGCAGACGAAGGCTCCTGCTTTGCCTGCTTTTCTGCCTCTTGTGGGCTCTCTCGCGCATACGTGGCACCTTTCTGATACTGCCTCACATACTGGCGCGCTGTATCTGGCTTCTGCTCTGTCTGAAGCTGCGCCTCAAAGTCATGGACAGAGTACTTGAACTCATCGTTTGACTTTATGTCGCCTCTTGCCTTGAGTACCTCCCTCGTGAGCAGGTAAAATGTAAACGCTAATGCCTTCCTCCCTTTGTTATTGACAGGGATCACAAAATCAATGTATTTCGGCGAATTATCAGTATCACATAGTGCGATAATAGGAATGCTCTTTGTGCTTGCCTCCTTGACCGCCTGTTTTTCATTGCGCGTGTCGCTTACTATAACTAGCTTCGGCTCCACGAAATCTTCCTTGTTAGGATCTGTAAATATCCCTGGCCTAACTCTTTTCTCTATGAATTTAGCATTTATTATCTCTGCAAACTTCTTTGCTGCCGCAATCGCATAAATCCTGGATGCTGTAACAAGAATGTCATCTGCATTATAATCAGAAATCATGCTTGCTGCTATCCTTATTCTTGAATCAATAGTCTTTAGGTCAAATAAATAAAGACCATCCTCCCTGACTTTATATATGAATTTTTCCATTCCCGGCCTTTTGAGCTTTGTGGCTATATGTATTCCTGCTTCCAGATATTCGCTCTGGTTTGCGATAAATTGTTCTTCCATTTTATACACCTTGGTTTGGATTGCATGCAACTGCTGCCTGGCTTTGGGTATGCTGCATTAATGCAGGGCATAAACCCTGAAAATGTGGCTATTTGCAGAATCGTTTATTGCTTTTTTATTATAAGCCTTATAATTATATAATTTTATGCTTAATTTATTATTACTAATTTAATGCAAAATTAAATTTTGCTTTATCTTTTTATTTTCTATCAAGGGTTATAAACTCGTCTATAAGTTCAATATTTCCTAGGAACATTCTTCTGCAGCAGTACCTCTTCACGTTCATTTCATCAAGAACTTTTGAGGCGTCCTCATGGTCAGAATTGACCCTTTTGTCATATTCAGCCCACTTGTCTGCAACTACTTGTCCGCATGAAAAACATCTTACAGGCATAATCATTTCAATCACTTATTTTTATAATTTATAACATTAAAATATTACTTTAATCTTAAACTTCTGCAAATATTTCTTAAATAAAGATTTATTTTGTAGATAAATTTACATCAAAAGACGTCTGCTGGCGTTTAAGCAGTACAATATCTTTTGCTATCTTCTTCCAGACTTTTGGCAGAGCGCTGTTGGAGTCTATATTCCTTAGCATATCTTTATAGCAGACTTCGTCCTTTCCGCATATACCATTCAAAAGAGTGTCTATAGTTTTTACTATCTCCTCTTTTTTTAAATTTTTTGATTCTTGTACATGCATTTAATTCACCAGGAGTTTTGTTTTTATTTATTTTTATACAGTTTTATACAGGATTATATTTACAGGATATTTACATATTTATAAATTCCTGCTGAAAATTCTGCATGCGGCAATCAAAGCTCTGCACGCAGAAAAACAGCAATCACCTGTATGATGTCTGGAACCTTGCCCTTGCCTTAGGCCCCTTGAACTTCTTTGACTCGACCCTCCTTGGATCGTCGGCTATCATATACCTATAGTCATTGAATTCATTGCGGATTGAATCATTGTTTACAAATGCTATTATAGCCTTTGAAATAGAATTCCTTGATGCCTGCGCCTGAGAGCTCATGCCTCCTCCAAAGACATTAATCTTTATGTTTATCTTGTCCTGAAGCTTGGCAGCAGTAGGCGAGACTGAAAAAGGTTCCATTATAATGCTTCTTAACTCTTTTGGCTCAATCAAGTCTAGATTTTTGTTATTTATTAATATATTTCCGTTGCCATTTGACAAGCTTGCACGCGCTATGGCTCTTTTTCTTCTTCCTGTTGCAATTACAGTTATAGATTTTGCATTAGCCTTTTTTGACTTTTGCGATGGTGCCTTTGCAGTCTGCTTTCTAGGTTTCCTTGCAGCAGGCTTCTTTACTTCATTATTTATTGTAGTCTCGTCCATGTAATCCCTTATAATTTTGCATTGTACCCGAGCAGCTTTGAAAGCTCGCTTATAGAAATTGTATTAACAAAAATCTTTTTCGGGTCTTTTATATTCAATTTTTTAATATTTCCTGCCTTGATATTTTCAGGCGTGCCTATAAATACAAAGAGCCTCTTAAATGCTTCTTTGCCTGACGGCTTCCTATATGGAAGCATACCTCTGACAATTCTTTTTACAAGCAGGTCAGGCCTTCGCGACCAATAAGGAGAATGCATAGGGTTTGCCTTTTCTACAAGGTTCAGCCTTGTCCTGTATTTTTCAATTATGCCTTTCTTGCTTCCACTCAGTAGCGCCTTCTCAGCGTTTATTATTGCAATCTTTTTGCCGTTCAATAGCTGCTTTGCTACAATGCTAGCAAGCCTCCCAAGGATTTCCTGGTCAGCGTTATAAACTTCAAAATCATTATCAAGTTTTATTGGCATATTTTCACTTTTTAATTATACGTCTTGATTAAGCTCGATCACACTAGTATTTTAAGCCCTTTTTTGCTTATCGCATCCTGTATCTTCATGACTGTCGAGTTTGATTTACGCAGCTGCTCAAGCGCAGATTCTGAAAAATCAATCGCGCATATGTTTATTTTATGGTCAAGGCTTCCTACCCCAAGAACTTTTCCAGGGACAATCAGATAGTCTCCCTCCTTTGAGTGCTTGCTCAGTTTCCACAAGTTAACCTTGATGCTGTTCCTTTTATTTAAGAGCTTTGCAAGATTTTCATAGATCTTGTTGCTCCTGTCCTTCTCTCGAGTTTCAGCGATAACGCTAAACCATTCAAGGGCTGTTGGATTTTCGATCCTTTTGCTTATCTGTTTCATATCTATTTTCATGCAAATCAGTCTTTAATATTTATTATTTGCAGGAGGTGAGATTCGAACTCACGCAGTCTCTAAGACACAGAAGTTCCGAGCATAAAGCACCTCAGTCCTGCGCATTTGGCCAAGCTCTGCCACTCCTGCACATATATTGTTAAATTAATGCAAGCGCATATACTTATAATTTGTTTTTAATGTCCTTTAATTCATGTTCTATTTTTCTGCATGCATTCTCGATTATTTCGATCGGCTGCATCTGACCAAACGTTTCAACATAAAACTTAAATGAGGACTCATTTATTTCCTCATATGTCACAATGCCTGGCTGGAATTTTGCATGCTTTTGACCTGTGTTCAGTACTGCCTTTCCGTCAATTCTCAGCTCCTGGTTGCTTGCCAGCTTCATTAATGGTATATTAGGATTTGCAACCTTTACATTTTTATCTGTTGACACCAGTTCTGATGAGTATACCATCTTCGGGCCGACAGCCTCAAGATTAAACAGAATTTCATCTCCTGCAGAATAGCCTTTTTTAGGGGTTATTATGGGTACCAGGCCTATTCTATGCGCAATGTACTCATCAAACATTGAACTTGTATTTTTGTAGAATGTTACAGAGTCTATTGCAAAGGTGTCTACGCTATTCATTGCAATCCTTCTTAGGGAATTTGCAATGCTATAGTTTGCATCTTTTAATACAAAAGTTAAGGTTTTATTATCGCCTGTAATCTGCTCTATTTTCAAGGTATCACGAGAAATCCGTATATTTTAGAGATTAAACTTAATATAATAAAATAAAATTTAAAAATAAGAATAATCTATTCAAAAAGATTAATTATATATAGATATGCAATATTTTTATAACTTTCTCATTAAACTTGGGTGGAATATATAAAATAAAAATTTATTTTATCCAATTATTTTAAATGTTAACTCATTAAGAATAATCAATAATACAAAAAAATAATTAATAAACAGAATAACAAAAGGAATAACAAATAGTAATTATAAAAAGGCATAGGAATAATATTGACATTTCAATTGCAAATCTTATTTAGTGGTACAGTGAGTTTTGAAAACATATTTAAAGAAAACCTGGAAAAATTAGGGAATTCTAGATATTGGGAATCTTATGAAGATAGGGCGCATATTTCAAAGCAAAAGCTTGACAAATTCAAAGAGGTAAAGTACCTGACAAAAGATGAATCATTAACTTTTGAATATGCAACAGTATTGTCTGAAAGGTATATTGCAGCGACAAATATTACAGATGAGCTGTTTATATCAGTTTATGATATAAATTCTAAAAGGATATTTGTACAAAGGTTTATGGTTTCAGATCAGGATGAAGATAAGCTTGAGGAATTTGAGATATACTTGAATGAGAATAAAGACAAAAGCATAGAAGTTAGGCTTTTTGGCATGCAGAATGGGGCGAATTTGAGGAGCTTGGGGAGAATATTAAATATTATATTAAAATACAGAGTGCCTGTTTTTGAGATTGATCTTTTTGGAAACGAAATACGGCATATTGCAATAGATCTGAAAATAGGAACGTCATTTAATATACTTATGGAAAATAGACTTTACAGGCCTGGAGAACTGATTAACAGCAACAATGCTACGCAAGCTTCAGGAAAACAATAATAACAATGTGCAGCACTGTATGATGTAGCACAAAGCAATTAGTAAAAAGATTTATTAATTTTCAGCATTCCTTAATAAATTAATCTTATGCTGAATTTAACAGATAAAGAGAATAAATGCATTAATTAAATAATTATGTTTTAAACTGCATGCATATAAAATAAACACGGATTGTATGAAAAATATAACTATAATAAAATCAAATAAAACTCCACTTTATAAGCAGGAGATAGAATATGTTGAGAGGAAGGGGAGAGGGCACCCTGATAGCCTGATTGACGGTATTGTTGAAAATGCAAGCATTGAGCTTAGTAAGTGGTATCTTGATAATTTCGGGATAGTGCTACATCATAATGTGGATAAGGGCCTTATTGTAGGAGGTGAATCAAAAGTAGGATTTGGAAAAGGCATCATAACACGACCCATAGAGGTAATAATAGCCGGAAGAGCTACAAGCAGATTTATGAACAAAAAAATCCCTGTAGAGAATATAATCATAGACTCAACAAAAAAATATTTAAAGGAGAACACGCGGTTCCTAGATATCAAGAAAGAAGTAATAATAGACACTAAACTTGCACAGGGCTCAGCAGATTTAAACAATATATTTATGAGGAATAAAGGCACTCCGCTTGCGAATGACACTTCATTTGGAATAGGCTTTGCGCCATTTACAGAAACTGAAAATCTTAGCCTAAAACTTGAAAATTATCTCAATTCAAAAGCTTATAAAAGCAGAATGCCTGCTGCTGGGGAGGATATAAAAATTATGGGAGTCCGTGAAAAGGATGAAATTACTATCACAGCCGCAATTGCATTTGTTTCAAAATTTGTTAATGATATAGATGAATATATAGGATTTAAAGAAAAAATCACAAAAGACATGTACGCATTTGCAAAAAAACTCACAGATAAAAACCTGAATATAGAGATAAACACTGGGGATCTGCATGAAAAAGGCGATGTATATCTTACAAAATCAGGACTCAGCTGCGAAGCAGGCGATGACGGATCTGTAGGGAGAGGCAACAGAATTAACGGCATAATAACACCTTTCAGGAGCATGACTCTTGAGGCTGCAAGTGGAAAGAATCCAGTAAACCATGTCGGCAAAATATACAGCATAATGGCAAATAAAATAGCAGGTGATATTTCTAATCTTTACCCTGACATAGAGGAATGCAATGTATCGATTGTGTCGCAGATAGGAAGAAGCATCAGCGATCCTAAGAACCTTAAGGTTGAGCTTATAGGAAAAGACGCAGACAAGATAAAAAGCAAGGTCATTGGGGTCTGCGAAGAAATGCTTGACAGTACAAAGGAACTTACTCGAGATATAATAAAGGGAAAATACCCTACATTCTGAATGCATTTACAATTTCATTACAAGGTTTTATGCAAGGAATATCATCAAAAGATGGAGAAATAAAACAAGCCATAATAATACGCACTGACCTAGAAATGGGCAAAGGCAAAATGGTTGCGCAGGGAGCGCATGCATCGCTTATGAGCTATTTTAAGGCAGAGCAGCAGGATAAAACAATAGCAAAGGAATGGCTTGAATCTGGAGAAAAAAAAATTGTGCTGAAAGTAAATGATGAAGAGTCGCTAATAAAGCTATTTAAGGCATTCGAGTTTAGAAAAATACCATGCGCTCTTGTGACAGATGCTGGATTAACAGAAATACCTCCAGGATCCAAAACTGCATTGGGCGTTGGGCCTTGGAAATCAAATGAAATAGACTTCATCACAAGCAAGATGAAACTGCTTTAAAACAGCGTAAAAGACCATAATTAAAACATATATTTATATTTCTTTAATAGTCTAATTAAATTACAAAATATTTTATATCTTAAGCTTTTTATTTATAAACAGATATCTACAATTAGTTAC
>JAJYVI010000070.1 GCA_021792115.1 Microcaldota archaeon
AAAAGGCACTGCACTATTTATATAAATCAAATAGTTCTCTGGGAATTTAAGCACATTCTCCCATTGCAAATGAAACAAATTATATATTTATCTTCTTTTATGGTAAATTATTTAAATTTATAGCTGCAAATAATAATGTCAAACGGTAATAGAGATAAGGAAACGCCCGATCCCATTCCGAACTCGGAAGCTAAGCTTATTTTCGATACGTGTGTACTGCTTTAGAGCGGGAAATCGTGTTGCTGTTTGACATTATTTTAATCTTATCCTGTTTATTTTAGTGTAGTGCCTGAAATCATGAGTAATATAGAAAACTTTACCAAGATAAAGAACGGTTTTGTTAAAACACCTTATGGGAAAGTATATTTCAAGCTCAGACCCGCACATAATGCAGTGCATGGTGTGGTTAAGCTTCTGCTGCTTCATGGACTAGGAGGAACATCTAATACATTTAAAAAGCTTATCAATGAACTGCCAGATAATATAGAGGTATATGCGCTTGATCTTCTTGGGCATGGAAAATCTGACAAGCCAAGTATAAAGTACAGTGTAGGCATGCAGGCAGAAATCCTGCACCATTTTGTCACGGCTGTAAAATATTCTAATTTTTATCTATATGGTCATTCTTATGGTGCTCATGTTGCAATGAGGTATGCTCTTTACTATGGTACAAAAAAAGTAAATGGATTTATAATTGAAGATTCGCCTATACTAAAAACCTATTTCAAGGATTTATCAAAAAACAAGAAACTTATAAATAGAATAATAAAAACAGCACTAACTTCAAAATCAAGCAAAAAACAGATAGTGCTCAATAGCCTTGATAACATAATAGAAGACGGATTGGCAGACATCTTTTTTATAGACAAGCCTATTCTTATAATATGGGGAAAAAATGATAAAATAACAAAGATAGAATTTGCGTATAAACTCAAGGCTAAATCTAAAAATGCAGTGTTCAGAGTAATAAAGAATGCACAGCACGTTCCGCATTATTCCAGTCCTGCAGAATTGAGAAATCTGCTTTTGCAGTTTATGAAATACAATAATAATTAAACTGATTTTATGCTAGCATGCTTATTCAGCGGAGGAAAGGACTCAACGCTTGCACTGCACAAGGTATACGAAACAGGCAAAAAAACAGATCTTCTTATAACTATGAAGCCTGAGAATGATTTCAGCTATATGTTTCATAAGCCTAATCTAGAGCATACGCGTCTGCAGGCAGAAGCCCTGGGCATAAGGCAGGTATTTGCAGAAACAAAAGGCAAAAAAGAAGAGGAGCTTAAGGATCTTGAGAAAGCCCTTATAGATAACGGGGTGACTGAGCTCATAACAGGTGCTGTAGCCAGCAGGTACCAAGGTGATAGGGTCAATGCAATGTGCGCAAAGCTAGGCATAAAGCACCTCGCTCCACTTTGGGGGATTGATCCTCTTAAGGAGTTGAACGAGCTTGCGAATAATTTTAAAGTAATAATAACCCAGGTCTCTGCAGAAGGCCTTGATGAAAGCTTCCTAGGGCGTGTCATAGACAAGGAAATGATAGAAAAGCTTTTGAGAATCCATGAGAAGTACAGAATTAACCTTCTTTTTGAGGGCGGCGAGGCAGAGAGCTTTGTGCTTGATGCTCCATTATTTTCAAAAAAGATAGAAATAAAATCAGCGTCAAAAATCTTAGAAGGTACTGTCGGAAGGTACGTGATACAAAAAGCAATGCTAACAGATAAATAATATTGTGGCATTAATATTTAATTTGAATTTTAATTACAAGGATATTATGGAAAGCATTCTTTCATACAATTCAAAATATGTTGAAAATCCTCTGCGTGAATTTGACAGAAGATCTCTTTATCTTAAAGAACATGGAAAAGAGATAATCAAACTGAGCATAGGAGATCCTGCAATATACTTTCCAACTGCAGATTATATAATAAAAGCTTATTCTGCAGCACTAAAAGAACACAAAACATATTACTCAAGGTCAGAGGGTGTAAAAGAGCTTATAAATGCGATAATAAAAAGGTACAAGCACTATTATGGCATTGGCCTCCATGAAGAGGATGTAATAGTGACGTCAGGTGTGTCAGAAGCATTGCTATTCATAAACAGTGGGCTGATAAACAAAGGCGATTCAGCATTATTTTTTAAGCCTTATTATTCCCAATTCATACCAAATGCGCTTATGTTTGGAGCAGTCCCTGTTTATGGAGAGTATGATGAAAAAAACAACTGGGGCATTGATACAGATAAACTTGAGGTTATGCTAAAAAAACTGCCTATTCTGCGCAAGAAAAAGCTAAAGTACATGATGCTCGCAAATCCAAGCAACCCGACAGGAACAGTGCTTAAAGAAAGCACGCTTAGAAAACTGGTCGACATAGCAAATGAGTACAGTATGTTGCTAATAAGTGATGAAATCTATGATGAGATAGTGTACAACGGCGCGAAGTTCACAAGCATGTCAAGAATTGCAAAAGGTGTACCTCATATCGTTCTCAGTGGGCTTTCAAAAAACTTCAGTGCAACAGGGCTGAGAATAGGATTCATGATAATGCCTGAGGACGATCCTGTTTCTCAACAAGTCAAAAAGAAGATGAGAGACTATGCCTATCTTAGGCTCTCAATAAACACGCCTGCACAATACGCAGCAGCAGAGGCTATAGGCAACCAGAATGAGCACGACAAATTTATAAAAGGCTATGTATCAAAGATACAATCAAGAGTAAATTTTGCATATAAGCTTCTGAGCCAAAGCAAGTACCTTGAAACAGTAAAGCCAAATGGTGCATTTTACATATTTCCTAAATATAATGCAGGCAAGCTTATTTTCAAGAATGATGCAGAGTTTGCCCATAAGCTTCTTGAGACCCAAGGCGTGCAGATAACAAGAGGCTCTGGGTTCGGCAAGCAAGGTCATTTCAGGATAGTAAGCCTGGCACCAGAAAGCGTGCTAGAGAAGGCCATAACAAAAATAGATATTTTATTAGACAGATATAAAAAGAAAACAGACAATAAAGATTAATAGGTTTTTATTATAAAAGAAATACAGAGAATGCAGCAAACAAGCAATACTTACTTAAGCAAGGGCCTGTAGTCCAACGGCTAAGACATTAGCTTTACACGCTAGGGAACGGAGTTCGATTCTCCGCAGGCCCACTTTGAAAAATACGACGGCAAAATAGAAGTCAGAATGCACGGAATTGAAGCAGAACCTACAAACAATAGAGCAAAAGGGCATTGCGACCAATGGCCATAAAGCGAAGAATAAGTCAACAAAGCAGAGGAATGGATAATAAAGATAGTTATGCGATGC
>JAJYVI010000011.1 GCA_021792115.1 Microcaldota archaeon
CTACGACATTGCATTTCCATCGTCTAGCGCAGGAAAGCAGAACATATTCGTAGGCAATTCAAGCACCTTGGAGTTCAGGAACAGCAAGTACACAGTGCCAGTCGTCGGAATCCTAAATGCATACGGTACGTCGATGGTGCCTGTTGATTCAGGCGTGATAATGTCCCTTCCTGCTGCCCAGGCAATACTCCGCAAGACATCATTCAATGTAATGCTGATAAAGGCCAAGAACATACCAAGCGTGGCCGACGTCTCAGCAGCAATATCAGATGTCTATGGAACTAATGTAAGGATCATAACAACGCAACAGATCGCAGCAACTGCCTCGTCAATAATAGGCGAGATAACAATACTCTTTGTCGTGATTGCATCAGTCTCCCTTCTTGTCGCAGCAATAGGCATCATGAACATAATGCTGATGTCTGTGATGGAAAGGACGCACGAGATAGGCATAATGAAAGCAATAGGATTTACAAACAGGGATGTTATGCTAGTGTTCCTGTTCCAGGCCTTGTTCATAGGCTTTATAGGGGGCGTTATAGGAATAGGCGCTGGTGCAGGTGCATCATATGTGCTTGCTTCTGTGTTCACGCATGCAGCCGCATCCTCGCCTAATGCATCGGGCTCAGGGTTCTCATCCAGCTCACCAGGAGGAGCATCAGGCCAGGGATTCGGAGCACGAGGGCAGTTTTCTGCAGGACCACAGCAGTCTTCGCCAATGTCATCTAGTTCCTTGTCATACAAGCCATCAATATCTGCAGTAACAATAATAGAAGCAATGCTCGTTGCTGTTGTGGTCAGCGTGCTTGCAGGGCTTTATCCTGCATGGAGGGCATCACTCATGGAGCCTATAACAGCTCTCCAGCACCTTTAACTTGCATATCCTAATAGAGGCTCTTAAGCTCTTATTTAGTACACATCTGTGCATCAAAGAATAAATACTGCTGCTGCAACAGTGCATGTCCATTCTCCTTCTTTTTCTACTGTAGCAGATTCTGTTATGTTGTCTGTCCTTATTATCTTATTGCTTATTTTTATCATCTGCTTTTTCTTTTTCCAGTCATGCTCTGCGTTGAATTTTATGCCAAGTGTTGATGCAAGCATGGTTGCTGCAAGCTCCTCTGCTTTGTCCCCTGCTTTGGCTCTGCTGCTGCCAAATTCCTCGTGCTCGCTTAAATAACCATAATTGCTTCTGTCCTTTGGGACTGCAAGCCCAATGCTAGAAGTTACGCGCGTGCCTGCCTCGTCTGATTCAAGCCTTGCTAATACAAGGAAAGTTATTCCGCCTGCATTAAGCATTGCAACTCCTTTTTCCTTTGTTATTATTTCACAGTTTGGCGGTATTATGCTTGAAACTCTGACGAGATTAAATTTTTCTATCCCTGCATCACGCAAGGCGAATTCAAACGCCTCAAGCTTCATTTTTGCCCTGCCAGTTCCCTTAGTAAAAAATACTTTTTTAGGTACTATATTGCCATTCATTATATCCTCTTAACCAGAATAAAGACTCTTATTATCTGGATAAAAAATAATTAATACTGGATAAACTTAAATAGTTTTTTGTTTTTGTGCAGCAGTCCAAATTCTTAGTGATTTGAAAAACAATTTTATTTTTCTGTGCTTCATGCTTTAATGCAATTCCTGATGCCTAATTTTTGGGAATCCATAAATATGAGGATATACAGTATTATATTCATAATTATAGGGCTGGTATTAGACTTCTTGCTTTGCGTCGGAAAAGGCTATAGAAAAGTATTTATATAAGATAATATATAATATAGAACTGGTTTCAAAACCAAAAATATGTGCGGTTTGAAATTTGTGTTTCTTTATGCAGGGATGGCAGAGCATGGTCAAATGCGACAGACTCAAGATCTGTTGGCTTAGGTCTACGAGAGTTCAAATATTAGAACAAATCTCTCTCCCTGCATGAAATGCAAAGACATTGAAAATTGGAATAATCATAGATCAAATAATTAATAATTAAAAAGTGGTAAAATGGCGAAAAATAACAAACCTACAATAAGGAAATCAAAGATTTTTAATATTCCTACATATGCTCAAAAAGAGGAATTTACAAGTTCTGCTGCATGTGCATTAATGGTATTAAAGTACTTGAACAAGAACTTACAGATGAATAAGGAAAACGAGTTTGAAATATGGAGAGAAGCAGTCAGCGGAAGCGTATGGCACGGATCAAGGTACGGACTTGCATATGCGCTTGCAAAGAGAGGGGCAAAAACAGAGATAATAACAAATGTAAAGGATGAAGGATTTGAAAAAACAATGGCTGTTTATGAAGGCGTAAACCTTGACACACTAAGTGCATCCTTCAATGAAATAAAACAAAAAAGCAGCAATCTGAAAATCAAGGAGACTGTGCAGAATGTTAGCATGAACAAGATAAAGGAGCAGATAAACAAGAATAAGATACCAATAGTTCTTGTAGACGCAAATGCATTGAATCCCTACATGGAAAAGGCACCTCACTGGGTTATAATAAAAGGCTATGATGAAGACTCAATATATCTGAATGATCCTTATTCTGACAATACCGTGACGATGACGCAAGATATGTTCAAGAGCGTGCTAGGGTATGAAAATAACTGCCATATGATTCTTGCGAACACAAGAGGCTTCAACCCTAAGGCAGGCAAGAGCAGAAAATAAATAATAATTAAAAATTGGTGGTGCAATGGAGAATGAAAACAACAATATAAAAAAAAGAGGATGCTGCGGAGGCAGGAGAAATGAGGAAAAGCATGACTGCAAATGCGGAGCAAAGCATGCAGACAATTCAAAGAAAAATGAAAAGAAATAAGGCGGCTGTATAAACAGAGTAAATAACAAAAATAAAAAACAAATAACCAAAAGTTAAAAAAATAAAAAAAGAAAAAATAAAAAAAGCAAAATGCATGCTGCAAATGGTATGCACATATTCTCAAAAGGAAAAGGTTTGTTGATGATAAAAACTAAAGCAAGCACAGCAGCCAAAGGCATAGCTAAAGATATGCACTTGCATAATAAAAATGCAGACTGGGATAGCAAAAGTGCAGAAGGAATTAGCCCTAATATCTTATCTGTTGGTGTTGAGCTTGAATGTGGCATCATGGGGCCAGATATATTTAGACTTGGAAAGGCTTTTGAAAGGCTTCAATTCTTCAAGGATGATACAGTCAGTTCTTTTGAAGCTCTTAGGGAATTTGAGATAGAAGGAGAGAGAAAGAGAAGTCTGTTTATAGGCAATGCAGAAGTTGCATATTGGTCAAGCTCGCTGCAGGACATGAACAAATTTTTTAGGAGTGCATTCAGCTGCATAATGAGCACTAACAGGACTTGTAGCCTGCATGTGCATATAAAACCAGTACATGAAATTAAAGACAAGTTTGTAGAAGTGTTTGGGGCTTCTGAGGCGCAAGCAATGCTTATTAAGAATTATACAATAGACTTCAAAAACAATCAAAAATATATTGCAAGGCTTGAAAACAACAACTGCATGCCAGTATTTCTTGAAAGCAATGTGGTAAAGCAGCTTTCATATGCAAGGCAGAGCATGAAGGCATTGCCTAGCAATCAGAGCAGGTCAGAAGATATACTCAAAAACCTAGCAGAAGCTTACCGAAATAAGCAGAGCATAACTAGTGAGGGAATCACGCTCATTAGATGCATGAGAGACATTGCAGAAAACCTTTTCTCTTTTTATTCTAAAGATCCTAAAAAGCAAGTGCATACTGAAAACTTAAAAGAAATTGCAGACCATATTAAATATGGGAATATTAATGAAAAATTAGATTCAGTGACAGAGCTTAAGAAAATATTAAGAAATATTGAGAAACTAGATAATAATAGCAAAAATATAGATGTTTATTGTAACTCTCTTCTTAATATTCAAGGAGCAAGAAAGACTGTTATAAATCTTAATCCTATAAATGATATTGGTACAATTGAGTTTAGACTAATGCCTTATATGGAGAGTGCGGATGAAGCAAGTAATGCTCTTACATGGGTTATTGAAAATATAGAGAAGGTATACAATAAAGTCAAGGACAAGACAGATGGCTTAGAGCTTGATTTCAGAAACTTTATGAGCTTTGAGCTTGACATGGTAAAATCAAGAATGCCTAATATAAAATTGATAAACAGAAAGGCGCATCAACCTACATCTTTATTGGAATACCTTCAATCACGCAAGCATGCTGCATAAACCTCCTTGTTATAAGACTTATTTATTATAATTTCCTAAGGCAGCCAAATTTTATACCCTTATCAAAACGTATAAATAGGATAAAATTCATTTATTAATCTATAAAATTAGCATAAATAACATAAAGATAAAATCTGCAAGATTAGTATTATATTAAGAAGGGATTGGGATGGTTGATATTATAAAGCAAAGTAGTTTGAAAAAGCTTGATGATCAAGAAAAAGCATTTCTAATAAACAAAGCAGAGGCGTTATATAAAAGTTTGGGAATAAACGCGCCTGAGAAGAGCAAATATCTTGATGTGTACATCTACCCTGACTCCAATTTAAGAGTCTATGGCAAGTATAATGAAGGCATAGACGGCTCAAAGCCTGCAATTTACATAATGGATGATGAATCAGACAAAAAGACGATATCTACTTTTGTGCACGAGTATGGCCATCATCTTCAATACCTACTAAATAAAATCAAAAAAGTTCCAGAGTTAAATATTCCTTTAACATCAGAGGATGCAGTATATAATATAATAAAGTCTTCATTGAAGGAATCATTTGCTTATTTTTGTCAAGCATACTTTTTTTCAGTAGATAATGGCATGAACTCATTTGTTATGAGCGATGTGCTTTCCATTTTTCAATCTCTTGAAGATGTAAATATTGAATCTACACTGGAATGGATGCAAAATCATAAAATAAATAAAAATGCAAAGAGCATAAAGAATCAATTTAATTTCAAAGATTTTAATCTGGAATCAGGGCATGATTTTTAGCTGACTGCTGCTAAGCAAGCGCTCTGCTTTGCAACTATTGCATTTGCAATGAACAACGCAGACCCAGCAAAAACAGCGCAGTTTCTTTTCAGGCCATGGGATGAAGTTCTGCACAGCATGATAAGAATTGCAAAATCAGGCGAGGAGGAAGCAAGCATGCTCGCATTAAAAAGCCTGATAAGGCTGGAGCAAAGCAGTCAATAATATATATGCAGCAGAGCCAAAGCACTTACTAATGCTGCCAGGCTTATTGCAATGCAGCATGCAAGCATTATTTTATTAATACTTTGTCACTGATGCTTACTATCCTGTCAATGTCGTACTTTATCAGTGTGTTGTAATCTGTCTTTATCAGCATGACGCCGCGCTTGGTGTCAAATGCAGTTATTTTGCCTATATACCCTCCAATGTCATTGAGCACATATTTTCCCTTGATATTGGATCTCTTTATTGCACTGCGCTTTAGGAATGAACTGAGTTTTGATATTCCATAGCCTAGCAGTATGACAGCTGCATCGAACACAAGGTACTGCCAGAAATATATCTGACCTATCACCCATGATGCAGTAAAGTAAAGGATTGCAAGGACTATAATCGTGTATCCTATATATATTCCATTATTTATGGCCTTGTACCTTAGATGCTTGTTTTCAAGATCAAGAATCCTTCCAATTAAGTAAAGCGAGACAGAGAGAGGGAAAAGCAGCAAGAATCCTTCAATTGCATACGACACAAGCAGGACAGGGTCACTCACACTCTTTGACATATTGACGACTGTCCCATAACTTATGATTCCACTCAATATAAAAAAGAATATGGCACTCATATAGAATATGAAACTGAACCTCTCTACGCTGAATCCAAGGCCCCTAAATGAGGATACAAGCGCATCCTCAAGCCCGAATCCCTTGATAAGGAGATATATTCCGATAAGTGCTACAGGAAGCTGCCACCCAAAATTAAAGTAATAACTCAATGCAAAGAGCATTAATAGTATTGCAGGAATTCCAAATACAATTCTTGCATAGTGCGGCTCCTTTAGCTTTTCAAGTATTGTAAAATATGTATTCTCGAACTTGTCTGCGCTTTTTATCACAACAATATCCACGCTGTTTATTTTCACTCTTGTTTTAAGGAGGGGTATTGCGCGGTTGTCGCTTGCACCATCGCTTACAAGAATGCAGGAATCTATCTTGAACTTGTCAAGCACCTTGTCTATCTGCCGTGATATTTCTACATCAGCAAAATATCCCTCTTTTTCAGCTCCTGTTATTGTCGCGACAATAACGTCAAAGCCCTCTGACTTCATGTTGTCAAATTTCTTAACTGCTTCAAACATTACATTGCTGTCAGGATCAAGAGGATCTGCCAGTGCTAACTTCGACGCAGCGCTCAAATTTGCATTCCTACCTATCACAGGTCCGCTTATCCCTGTCTTCTGGTAGAGATCATTGTCTATGTCTATGCTTAAAATCAAAATCCTTTCAGTCATGCAATCATAAGGTAGTGTCTTTAATTTTTACCCTCAAATCATTCCCATCAATATCTAGATATATAATAAAAACTATATAATAAAAACCAATAAATATTCTTTAATAATTTCCTATACATAATATTAAATACAAATCTTTTTATTACATCTTTTTTAATACTTATTATCTGCCATTTATGGCAGGGTGGTTAAATGGTATTTACAAGCGATTTGTCAACAAGCGATTTTTGGCTACTAAGGCAGGCAGGATATGTGCCGCTTGGCTTGGTGATCGGTAATTCAGTCTACAGCATGGGCTTTTTAGGATCTATGGCGACTTCAATCAAAGGAGTTATAAAAGGTGAGCTCGGACCTATAACTCAGCTTATGCATGAGGCAAAGACCCTGGCAATACAAAGGCTTGCAGATGAAGCTGAAAAGCTTAATGCAGACGGTGTCATAGGAGTTAAGCTTAAGGTCGAGTATATGCACAATGGTGAATGGATGGAGATAACAGCAATCGGCACTGCTGTAAAAAAGACAAATGATGCGCCTTTGGAAGGCCAGGCAGGCTCGCGGCCGCTTATAACTACATCAATACCTGTAAAGAGCGAGACAGTAGAATCAAATTTATGAAGTGCTGAATAAAGGCAGGCATTAGGTGATTGTATGCAAAAAAAATTTATATATATAGGACTTGTGCTCTTACTCATATTTTTTATTTCCTTGTTTCTGGCGTCGTCCTACTTGTTCGGCAAGCTGAAGAGCTCTGCCAGCATGTATACAAATGAGACAAAATACATAGGGCCAGGAAACTACTCGTCAATTCAACTGCAGATACAGAACATATCTAGATTTATCCTTGTGGCAAGCCCTAATTCATCTGTTGACTTTTATGTGTTCAATAATACAGGCTATGGAGAATGGCAGAATTCAACTAGTATAGGCAATTTCCTATCAACAGCAGGCAGCAGCGTTGGCAGAGGTATTTTGTTAGTAATAAATAACTCAAGCGCAGTGCAGTTCCCAGTTTCAAGGTCATATAGTTATGAGGCAAACCTTTCAACTCAGCCTCAGAATCAAACCTATTATTTTATCTTTAGAAACCCTTCCCAGAAGAATGTCTCAATGCATCTTATATACCTTTACATGGGCAATAAAATTTTTTCAGCCTATAGCGCAATTGCTCCTGTGGGGTTCGGGATATTCCTGCTTTTAATAGCTAGCATAGGTTTTATAATATTTGGAATTTTGAAAAAGTCAAAATCAGATTCAGCAAAAGCAGAAGCGCATGATGCAGAATCTTCTGAAGAGGTTGAAAGACTGTATTCTGAAATTAAGCCTCAGCATGCTAAAAAGCATAAGCCAGAGTCTGGTCCTAGTTTATCTCCATCATCGCACTCAGCCACAAGAAAGGGCATGAAAGGGGCCAAGAAACACATAAAATAATTTTGTTGTGAAACCATGGACGAACTGAAAGAGAAGATTGCAGGGGAAATAACTCTTTCTGAGAATGCAGGGGACACTATGAAGAAATGGAGGGAACTGTTCGGCATAAGCCAGACAGAGCTTGCAAAGCATCTTAACATTTCAACATCAACAATAAGCGACTATGAAGGGAACAGGAGACAGAGTCCTGGAATCAGCATAATAAAAAGATTTGTCGATGCACTGTTCGTGATAGATGAAACGCGCGGCAGCGAGGTTATCCAAAGCCTTGAGAAGTTCAGAGCAGGTGAAACGCAGAAGAAGGAGGAAGCAGCATTCCAGCTGCACGAGTTTCATTCCTCTGTAACAGGGGCAGATTTCAATCGCCTCATCGAAGGCAAGGTAATAGCGAATCCTGCATACCTTGATGACATAAAGATATTTGGGTATACTGTGCTTGACAGTCTGAAGGTCATACTTGAGATGGCGCCAATGGAGTTTCCAAAGCTTTTTGGGGTCACAACCGAGCGCGCATTTTTTTTTGACAATGTCTCAACAGGCAGATCTCCTATGGTTGTAATAAGGGTAGCCCCAATGAAGCCAAAGATAGTGGTCATGCTCGGTCTCACTAACATAGACAAGCTCGCAATAAAAATTGCGCTTATAGAGAAAATACCTCTTATTGCGACAAAGCTTACAATAAACGAGATAAATGAGCGCCTAAGTAAGATATAATACGTGCATCATAAGCACATATATAATTCCTCTGTAAATCTATAATTCATTTGATAAAGCAGGTCAGTAAAAATAACAAATCTAACAGCAATAACAAATAAATAAATAAAAACAAATAAAAATGCAAGAATAATAAATAAATATAAAAAATGGTTTGCAATGCCAACTTGTGATTGATTGAAGCATGTTGAATATAAAGTAGTTGAGGATAAGGAGGAGGAGCACATTGCGCAAAATCCCAAGCCAGCGTCACCTCAGCAGCAGCGTGAAAAAGCAGAGATAAAAGTCGGCGAGCCCCTTCTTTTCTGGGTAATGATGCTTGTTATAGGTCTGTTCCTGATTGTAATTCCGAATATAGGCGCAATACCCACAAACACAGCAGCAATGCTTCTTGAGGTTGGCAAGGCAATAATATATATTCCTGGCGCGATAATACTGCCTCTTATAATATCTTTATGGGTCGCAGAGAAGATTGGTGCGGTAAACAGGCCATCTAAATCAATTTTGTCTCTCAGCATGCTTAATGCGTCATATGTTTTCCTTGTTTACATAATTGCAATATTCATTATATTCCTGCTTGCGAAATACTTCAGCCCTAATTTAGTCAGTGTTAGTGTAGCCTCATTTTTAATTTATCTAGTCGCACTTCCGTTTGTAATTTTGTTTGTGCTTGTGCCGCTGCTTTCCCTGCTTTCATCAGCAAGACATAATGTATGAAATTAACAAATGATTTTTATGTTCATTGTTTTTGAGGGAATTGACGGCTCTGGCAAGACAACGCAGGCAAAGCTGCTTTATAAGCACTTTTTGGCAAATAAAAGCACAAAAACAAAATGCATTCTTACAAATGAACCTACAAACGGAAATATAGGCAGGTCTGTAAAATCATTGATAAAAAAAAGCAGCATAAATCCCGCAGCAGTCCAGCTCCTATTCATGGCAGATAGGGCAGAGCATGCTACATCGATTAAAGAGTGGATAAATGAAAATAAAATAATTGTTTGCGACAGATATTATTTTTCAACAATTGCATATGGGCATGCACTCGGTCTGAATAGAGACTGGCTTGAAACTATAAATAATATATTTCCAAAGCCTGACTTTACAATAATACTTGATGTAGATCCTGCAACTGCGCTGGCCAGAGTGCATTCAAGGAAAGAGCCAAAACAGTATTTTGAAAAGGCAAAATTTCTTGACAAAGTGCGAAAAGAATATAAGAGTTTGTCAAAACAATATAATAATATTTTTATCATAAAATGTAATGAGAACACTACTGCTTCTCAAACTCATGCAGAAGTCATTGAAATTATAAAGTCTATGGCTCCTTTCGTCTAGTCCGGCCAAGGACACAGGGCTTTCAACCCTGTAACCCGGGTTCAAATCCCGGAAGGAGCAATTGCATTTTGGGGTTATATATAAGTGCCACAAATGTTACCCTTTTCTAACATAGTTTTAGCACAACAATCAACTTAAGATAGTCCTTCACATCTTTGTGTCATAATTGTAAGAATTCTTGTTATAATGCATTACTAATTTGAATTAGTACACTAAGAATCTGAAGAGTGGTCAGAATAATCGCTAACACTATACCCCAAAAGAATATTGTGATCAAAAAATTATTTCTTTTTATTGCATACATTATAAGTATCCCACTTATACCACTTGTGCCAACAATGATACTAGAGGGTAGGAATATTTTAAAAGTTGTATTTCCGTATACTTGAGCTAATGCAAATATTGAAACTAGCAAAAAAATCTCAAATGCCTATCAAATTTGTCAAATAAAACCTTTCTACTTCTTTGTTAATGGCAAATGCTTTCTTTTTTGTAATAAATACCTTCTTTTTCGATTGGAATATAATATCACTGATTTATACAATTATTACATTATTTAGTGTGTTGAAAATTTAAATAATAAAACAATAATTTCGCTAATACTATCAGTACAAAAAATCTTTGATTTTTTTAGATATAAATAGGGCGACTGCGACCGTCTTAAATAATAGAATATCCTTATGCTTAGCGGAGCGGTCGCCCATATATGCGGCACTACTATGCCAAAGACAATAATATGAATTGATGTGATTGCAATCAATGGAAGAAGGTCATTGCAAATTATCAAAGCCAAAAGACAAAGGATATGGAAAGAGATGGGCGATTGAGAGATTCTTTTCAAAAATCAAAAGAAAACTTAATCTCTTAAACAACAGGTTCTTTGGATTAGAAAGAGTGTCATTTCATGTAAATGCAGTTTCAATTGCATATCTGATCAGATATATAAATTTAGAAATTTAATTTTATAATAATTAAACAGGATTATAACATTTAGTTAGTGTAAACTTTGTTTATTCTCAATTATTTGCCAATAATTTTTATTAAATATTTATATATTTTAGAAAATAAACTATAATAGATAAAAGAATAGTGTTATCTTAGAATTAAAAAGAATACTATTAAAAATTTAACACACTAGATACCAAAATAAAAACAAATATTTAAATATTATATGTTATATAAATTAACTATATCAAATATAAGTGTATAAAAATGTCAAAAATATCAGTTAAAAATGAGACAAAAGAAGAGAAATTCAAACGAATAGCCAGTGCTCGTACATTACGTATATTAAATGATCTCAGACTACTTGGCAATTGCTCTAGTACTGGCACCTATTCATATACTGAAGATGATACTAACAAAATATTTTTTGCGATTGAAAAAGAGGTGAAGCGTATAAAAATTCTTTTCAATAAGTCCGAAACAAAATTTTCGCTTGAATAGGTGGTAATATGACATATGATGTAGAATTTGACACGGAAGGTACAATGCGTAATTTTATAGACTCATACGAGATGGCAGAAGAAGACGAGCCAGCCATAATACTCATTGAGGCTATTGCTAATTCTGTAGATGCACATGCAACTGAGGTG
Source organism: Microcaldota archaeon (assembly GCA_021792115.1). Lineage (GTDB taxonomy): Archaea > Micrarchaeota > Micrarchaeia > Micrarchaeales > Micrarchaeaceae > JAJZMY01. The sequence continues at coordinate 11,541 of JAJYVI010000011.1, forward strand.
CAAATATGGTTGCGTCAAAAACAAGATGGTAGAGGCGTTCTTAAAATCTCCGATAACGGAGATGGCATGACAGAAAAAATCTTGAAAGAGAATTACCATCGTTTTTCTGTTTCCTCCAAAGAGAAGTCAGAAGGGCATGGGATTGGATTCGCGGGCGTTGGAGCCAAACTAGCATTATATTTTGATAAAGACACTAAAGTTAGAACTACTACGAAATCTGCAACAAGGGAGCAGGCGCTATGTACACTTATGGGATGGAATAAAGCAAGTGGTAAACTTGAATGGGACTATGCGAGAGAATATAATGCAGACAAAGAATTTTTAATCAACAAAAAACACGGTACAATATATGAAGTTGACTTAAATAAAACATTGTGGAAGTTTTTCCAAAGCAATCATCCTAACATAATTAAGAAATGGTATAATTCGTTGCTATTAGGGCATTATAACATTGATATTACGGTTAACGGGCAAAAAATAGGTCCAAGGCAAATTAAGATACAGGCAGGAATGAGTTTTTCAAAACAGATTAAAGTTTCTGGCGAGGATGTTAAGTTTCATTTCTATATCTTAGAAAATGGAAAAGATTTTGATAATGAAGAGAAAGGAATGAACTTCATAGTTTATGGAAAGTACATAAAGACAGATAAAATTAACTGGGGAGGAAGAATAAAGCCCGAATATGAAGACAAAATCTATACCTTAATTGAAGCCGACGGATTAGCTACAGAGCTCGTATTTAACAAACAAAATTTTCATAATCATGCTAAAAAATATATAGAAACGAAAAAGAAATGTGAAACCGAGCTGAATATTTGGCTTAATAGTGTGGGTGCACTTAGGGAGACTATGGATTTGGCTCCTACTAGGAGGATGCGTGAGTTAAGCAATCTACTTAATGTATTACTGAATAATAAAGATTTCAAAGATTTTAACCCATTTTTGCGCAGACTAAGCAGTCTTACATTATTTGAGGATCCGAATGGAACTAAAACTGGGGAGCTAGTTAATGGCTCACAAATAAGTACAGGAACAGAAGGGAGTGGTGGAGAAGGCGGAGGTACGGATGTACTAGGAGATGATGAAAATAATAAAGTGCCAGTATTAGATAATCGAGGAGATACGAGCATTGAGGAGCATAAAAGAAATAGAAAAGGTATTGTCATAAGATCAGAAAATGAAGAAAATAACAATAGGGAAGCTTGGGTAGACATCGCTAGAAATGCAATAATAATAAATGAAGGGCACAGATTTTACAAGGTTGCAAAGGAAAGCAATAACTCAAATGTAAAAACGATGCAACTCGTCAAAGCAATAGTGGATGCGCTTGCATACGATGCTGCTGACAAACCAGAATTTGCAAATAACTATATAGAAATATCAGACAAGAAGCTAAGTCTGATTACTGCTTTAATGAATAAGACATAGATGAGTATATGGATATTGTTGTTACCTCTGTAAATGGTGTTATAAAGGCGGGAATACTTTCAGGATCATTATTAGATGCAGAAGATTCTCATATTAGATTAGATGAAGTAAAAAATTGGGAGCGCAAATATATAAATTTCGTAGAAGAAGGGCAGAACAGATTAAACGAGATGAAAAAATCAACAGATTTAGAGCAGAAATGGTTACTTGGAAATCTAATTTATTCTTTTCTAAATAGTAATAAGGCCGTAAACTTGCTAGATTGGAGCAAAAGTATAGCTAGAGATATTGGCATCCAACCAACAGAAAAACGAAAAGAGGGGTTTGGAGATAGCGACGTAAAGGCTTTAGTAAATTTAAGGAAAATCTTTAAAGTACACGGAGATATAGACACACGGATTTCGTGGGAACTGTTATATTTTGTGAATCAGTCTGTAGTCGAGTATATGGAGAATAAAAAAGTTGATACATTCTCTTTACCAAAAAATAAATTAATAAATGAAATATTAGAATTAGCGAATCAAGAAGCCCGATTTGCAGTAAAAGGTAATAGCGGCCATGCAATTTCAGTAACTAAAAAACTCATGGAAAGTATACTGCATACACTTTAGTGGTTTTATGACAACTTACACCTGCCCTTTATGTAACCAGCCAGTTTCTAGTTCTCTGTACATAAAGATAACTGGCATCTGGAAGGTAAGAGAACGTGAGATGGCTAAGATAAAGGGCGAGAGAGCCGAGCTAAAGAAGAAGGAAGCGCAGTTCAAGCTTCAGAAAGCCAAGCTTGTAAAGGACACTGCCCGCAAAATAACCAAGCAATACCAGACTAAATTTAATCTGCTGAAACAGAATGAGCAAAAGGTAAAAGTAGCAGCTGATAAGAGGATAGCAGCCGCAATAAAGGCGGCTCATAGCAAAGCCGAGCTTAGGAGCAAGGTGCAGATGGCCATGCTGGAAAAGAAAATGACCACATCAATGAAGAGGCAATCTAAGGCTGCGCAAATTGAGGCTAGAGCGGAAGCAAAGTTGAAATTCAAAGGCATAGAGCGCACTCTTAAAGCTAATGTCATGGCGTTCAAGGCTGAAAGCAAGAAATTGCATTCCCAAAATATGAAACAGGAGGCGCAGATAGAGAGACTACAAAAACAATTGGAAGATCAAGCAACACCGCAAATGGAAGGGTTTCTATTTGAAAAGGAACTGATGAAAGAATTGCAGAAGAAGTTTCCAGAAGATAAATTCGTGAATACTGGTAAAGGTGGAGATGTTATCCAGAGCGTAGTAAAAGACAAAGAAGTAATAGGAACTATCGTGTATGAGTGCAAGAAGGTAAAAAACTATTCATCAAAGCATGTCAAACAGACATGGGACGCACAGCGTAAGAGAAAAGCAGAGTTTGGTGTTCTTGTAACCAACGCTATGAAAAAAGGGACTAACGGCTTTTTCATAGAAAGAGGCGTGCTTGTTGTTCATGGTACGGCGGTCTTATACGTAGCAGGAATGCTTAGAAGACAAATTGTCCAACTGTCAGAAATGAAGCTAGGGCAGGCTCAGAGAGAAAAGGCAGTTAAAAACATTCTCAACTACTTGGAAAGTCCAGACTTTACCAACTCTGTCTCATCAATAGTGCAAGATAGCATAATACTACATAAAGGGCTTATAGATGAGATAAAGAAGCACTTTAAAGTATGGAAAGAACGGAACGAGCTTTATTCTAGGATTAACTTGGAGGCTAGGTCGATAGAAGGCAATACTAAAACGCTTCTTAGAGGCAAAGAAAAAGAGGGTAAGAAAATAGAGGACTTTCCGGCTTTGCCAGAACTGCCAGATGTAAAAGAAGAGAGCTAATGCAAGATTAATTTGTTGCACTTAAAATGTGAATTAAATGGATAAATACACAATTTTAAATGAATTAGATAATCTTATATATAAATGTAAACTAATTTTAGATAACCCCATAGCTATTAACTTAGGAGAGAGAAAAAAGTTAAGCGACGATATAATAAATTTCCTTTCGCGTTCAGGTATTCTATCTGAAGATAGATATATCGATGCAATTAACACAGATCTCCCTTTTGGAGAAACCACCGCTACATATATTAAAAAAACTAAAAATATGCTTGAGGTGTTACAATATTTACGCAATAAAGTTGAACCTCAACTGCCTAAAAAGTATAATAATCCCATTAACGCACCAGATATAATGGAAAAGCGTGATATATTTATCTGTTATGTAGTAGAAGATAGAAAAGAAATAGCTATACCGTTAGCATCAGCGTTTATGAATAGCGATATTAGTATTTGGTTTGATAGATATGAATTAGAGTGGGGAGATAATTGGGTCGAGGAGATTGAAAAGGGTCTTGCAATATCTAGATATGGTATTGTTATAATATCAAAAAATTTTTTGGCAAAAGACGAAGGCTGGGCGAGAAAAAATGAATTAAGTGCTCTTTTAAATAAAGATAATATTCTACCAATATGGTATGGTGTTTCTGACAAAGATGTAAAACAAAAATTACCTACTATCGCGACAAGACAAGCTATATCAATATCTTCAGCATCAGAGGTGTCTATTATTGTTGATGCAGTCCAAAAGAAATTAAATAAAATAGAATAGACATTAATAAATTACTAGGAAACCGATTTAAACATAAACATTTAAGTTCTGGAATTCCTTGCTTCCGGGTATATTTCATCAGCCTACAATTAGTAGCATTAACCAGAATTTAGATTGTAAAGCCTTATCGGGGCCCCAAATAGCTTCGCAATGGCAGCTAATTGCTATTCTCCATTATTTGGTATGGGTATACTAGTTTTTATATTTGGAATAATGTATACTCTGGTTGTAATAATTAGTGTCAAGAATTGGAAGGTGGGGGCTATTTTATATGTGACTGGGTTTTTAATCAGGGTAGTAATTACTACAATAGGCTATCGAAAGAAGTAATAGAGGGCAAATATTCAAACAAATTCGTAATGGGCAAGCTGGCATTGACATCGCCGTTTGTTCTACAACGTTTTAGACGCACAAACAAGGACAAGAGGCTAAAGCCATTCAACTTTGTTATCGTTGGGATAGGGCATAGACTAGACACTTCAACCAGAGAACCAATAATACCTCTATTGGCTTTCACTAAAAACACAGATATCGTGCCGTTTACTCCATTTACTGATTACAAAACTGGCAAAGAGTATAATGACAAAACACAGTTTTATTGGAAACCGTTTTCAGAATTCCTCTTTATCTACATGGATCATAATGATGGTAAGTACGATGGAGATATAGGAGAGCTAAGAAGGAAACAAATCGTTATCAGCGACATTGAACACAT
>JAJYVI010000012.1 GCA_021792115.1 Microcaldota archaeon
CTTATTTATCTCGCTCCTTAACTGCTCTCTTATTTCGTCTTCATACTCTTTTGTCTCATCATCAATCCCTATTATAAATATTTTATTTTCCTGTATTTGCTCATTTATCTGTATATTTTTCAGTATATCTGAAATTGTAATAATCCCTATGTATTTTTTGTCCTTAACCACAACCAATGAAGAAATTCCCTGTTCCACTATTCTTCTTGTTGCATCAGAAACAAGCTTGTTGTATTCTATTGTTTTTACGTTCCTCTCGCAAAGGCTGCCTATATTTATATTATTTATGTTGAATCTTACATCTTTCATTTCTGGAAGTTTTTCATTTAATGAGAATTTATAGACTATGTCCTTCATGCTTATTATCCCTATTGGCGAATTGTTTTTTAAAACTATCAGTCGGCCAAGTTTATGGTCTGACATTATTTTTTTTGCGGTTATTAGGCCAGTATCTGCATCTGCAGCTATCACTGGAAATGTCATTATTTTCTCAACAGTCATTTCATTTATTAACTTTGAGGATAAAATAAACTTAAGGAGGCTTTTCCTAGTCACTATGCTATCTATCTTGTTTTTATAGGAATAAGGCAGCACATTTGTTTTTACGTTTGTGAAATAGTCTAGAACTGTAAACAAATCTGTCTCATTGTTTATTATAGGGGCCTTTACAGCAAAACTTTCTGCAGATTCATTCTTTGGCATTCTCAACTCAGAAAATTTATACAGACCCTTGGAATCTATGATTCCGAAGTATTTATTATTTTTATTAATTATTACTCCCTCATATTTTTTGTCTTTTATCATAGGGATTATTTTTGTTATGGGCTCGTTGTTGCTAAGGCTTATTGTTTTTGTAGCCAATTCTTGCGGGATATAGTTTATTTTTAGTCTTACCATATTATCATCATATCAATTATAACAGTGCATTGCCATTCAAATTAGCCATTAAAATAATCTAACGCATAATTAATGTATAATTAATGTGTAATTAATGATATTACTTATTTATTTAAATTATTTAAATGTATTTGATTTGTCATTCAAAAGATATTTACCTTAATTTTAGGATTGAGCAGTATCTTTATAAATATTGTTTTGTTTATATCTATAAGATAAAATACAAAATAACATGCGCTGAAGATTTACATTGTAGTGCGTGTTTGCCAAGATGGCAGAATGGCTATGCAGCCGCCTGCAGAGCGGCTTATGGGGGTTCGATATATTTAAAATACGAAAATCCCTCTCTTGGCTTATTTTTCTATTTTATCTGGCTATTTTATATTTTTATAAAATTCCTCTATGCTTCTGAATATGTATTTGGGTCTTGCATTTTCAAGTTTTGCTGCAGAATCAAATCCATCTGTTATTGCGCATATGTCTATGCCTGCATTTTTGCCGCTTATCATATCATCAAGGGAATCCCCTATAAGTAGAACACGGCTTTTTTTTATTTTCATTCTGCTGCAAATAATATTTATGCCTGCAGGGTTCGGCTTTAGCATGCCCAGCGTTCTTGCGCTTACTACAAGGTCAAAATAAATATCAAGCCCGAAGTGCTGCAACTCTTTTTTTATCCTGTATGCGCCTCCATTTGTGAATAGGACTATTTTTTTATTTTTCTGCTTTAAATCCTTCAAGATCAAAATAGTGTCCCTATGGATCTTCGGCTTGCTAATTATGAAAAATATATCAATCGCAAATGAAGATATCTTATTTTTCAATTGCTCTTTTTTTATAAACTCTGCGCGTCTTATATCTATAAAATTGCTTTTGACTGCCACATGCTTGGTATACCTTTTATTTTTTAATATGCCTATACTCTTAAGAGCTTTTTTGATTTTTTCATTTGCATTAAGCAGAACTCCTAAGGAATTAAGCGTGCCGTCCCAATCAAATATGAAGAGGTCATAATTATTTATGTTTATTTTCATTTAATCATTTTTTTAATATTGAGGCACTGGATAAATAAGGATTATAGAAAACACTTATTAATATTTATTTTATTTATTTTAATAATTTTAATTTATTGAATTAGCATTAACAATATTAACAAAGAAACAGTAAAATCAATATATTTAAGATTTGCATGTTCTTAGTGTAATACAAGTGCATATCAACTATAATGTGCTATTATGCCAAAAAATCAAATAAAAGAGATTGCAAGAAAATACGCCTTGAAAAATGCCATGGATTATGGCTCAGCAAGGCTCGGTGCAGTGCTTAATAAGGTTCTAAGTGAGGTGCCTGAATTTAGAGAAAATATAAAGGAGGCAGAGGCAATAATAACAGAAATCATAACTAAAGTCAATGCAATGTCAAAAGCAGAGATAGAGCAGGAACTAGCTAATTATACCTTTGTAAAAAAAGAAGAGCGTATAGGATTACCTGAGCTTGAATGGGTAACACCAGGTATGGAGATAAATACAAGATTTGCTCCAAATCCAAGTGGCTTCATGCATATAGGCCATGCAAAGATTGCAGTGTTGTGCGACGAATATTCTAAAAAATATAATGGCAAGTTTTACTTAAGATTTGATGATACTGATCCAAAAACAAAAAGGCCTCTTCTAGAAGCGTATACACAGACTGCAAAAGACCTTGAATGGCTCGGCTGCAAGGTATATGAAATAGTCAGACAAAGCGAACGCATTGAGTTATATTATAAATTTGCAGAAGAGTTGATACGCAATGGAAGTGCATATGTATGCACATGCGCCAAGGAAGAAATGCAAGAGAATAGGAGAAAAGGTATTGCCTGTGCATGCAGGAGCAGCAGCAAGGAAGAGACACTAAATAAATGGGAAAAAATGAAAAGTGACTACAAAGAAGGCGAAGCAGTATTAAGATTAAAAACAGATCTTGCGCATCCTAACAGTTCAATAAGGGACTGGGTTATGTTTAGGATTATAGATTATGCACATCCAGTAACAGGAACAAAATACAGAGTCTGGCCTCTTTATAATTTTGCATCAGCAGTTGATGACCATGAAATGCAGATAACACTTGTTATACGCGGAAAAGAGCATGAATTGAATCAAATGAAGCAACAATATCTTTTCGATGCCTTTTCATGGACTATGCCCCATGTGCTTGAAGTAGGTGCATTGAAAGTGCAAGGAGAGCTAGCACATAAGTCAGATATAAAGATTGCAATTAGCGAGGGTAGACTTACAGGATGGGATGATCCTAGAGCGCCCACAATAATGGGATTTAGGTCAAAAGGCATAAATCCAAAAGCAATAAGAGAGTATATAATAGCGTCAGGGATCAAGAAGCATGATTCTTATCTTGATCTACAGAAGATTGCTGCAATAAGCAAGAAGCTTAGCTAAGTTGCTACTTGTTTGTGCTTGTTTGTACTATTATCTATACTAAAAAGCAAATCTTTGCATTGCTTGGCAAATAAAAAGCTTTATAATTATTTTCATCTTTATTATAAATGCAACAATATGAATTTCATGTCACAACCTATTAATACAAAACTTTTTAGAAAAAAGTTTTATCAAAAAGGTAATTCAGATAACAGCAAAAAAGCGCAGAGCGCAATGGAATACCTGATGACCTACGGCTGGGCAATACTCATCATCGCAGTCATCCTCGCAGCGCTCGATTTCCTCGGAGTCTTCAACACTGGCACGTTCATAGGCCCATCATGCCTTGCAACTCCCGGCTACCTATGCAGCAATCCTGTCATGACTGCAAATGCAAACGGTCCTAATCTTCTACTTTTCAACTTCAAGCAGGACAGCGGCGAGACATTATACAATGTCTCTTTTGCATGTGCAGCATCGTCAACATCTCAAGGATATCCAAATGCAAATGTAAGTTCAACGAATTATGGTGCTCAAACATCAAGCAATTTAACAGTACTTACATCTGGTAGCAGTGTAACTGTCTCGGGTCTTGAATGCTACAGTAGCAACGGAAACCTTTTCAAAGATAATCCAATAGGCGCTGTTTTCTCAGGAACATTGTGGATAAGATACAATCTTCAAGGATATCCACCATCTGAGTATCAGTATGCAAAGATTGCAAAGATAACTGCAAAAGTAGAATCAGAGGCAGCAATATCTGCGATGCAGTCATCGCCAACGCAACTTACATTTTCAAGTTTAAGCCCATCGTCTCCTTCAATAGATACAGGCAGATCAATAACATTGACAGTCTCATGGCTTGGTGGTGTTTCTCCGTTTACTGTAAACTGGCTTTCAGGCACATCAGCAGGATCAATGTCTCTTCTTTCAAGCCAGACTGGAATAATATCATCATCACTTTCAGACTCATTATCAGTTGCACCAACATCAAATACATACTACTCTGCAAATGTAATAGACTCGTCAACGCCTCCGAATGTTGTTTCATCGCCGCTTGATCTTGTTACAGTCAATCCTGCACTTTCTGCGCCGTCAATCTCAGCATCTTCAACAGCACTTGTAGCAGGACAATCTGTAACATTTTCATCGTCATGGACAGGCGGCACTGCGCCATACACTGCAAAGCTTTATTCCTCTTCAACATTGCCATGCACGTCTTTGTCATCTCTTGTGCAAACAGAAACAACATCCTCAAATTCAATCTCATTTCCTGCAATTACTCCAACACAAACAGCATATTACTGCATATATGTAAATGATTCATCATATCATTCATCAGAGACAGAAAACAGCATTACGCAGGAAGTCACTGATACAACTCCTTCAACAATATTATATTATGTCCCAATTAAAATTTCAAATCAAGGAGGTCCTGCTCCATCATCTGTTCCTTCAGGAATAGTGTCATATGTTCCTATCACAATCACAAATGGCGAAACTGTTCCAACATCAGCACCTTTCCAGCAAATGGTCAACATTACAGAAAGTCAATTTTCATCTTATAATATTACATATAGCAATACAATCGCGAACTTCGAGTTCTTCACGCAATCAGGAACAGTGATTCCAGCATGGATTGAAAGCAATGACTCAGGAAAACTTATCACATGGGTGAATCTTCCAACATCAATACCTGCGTCAAGTTCTGTAACAATATATATTGGATTTGCATCAAAGACAACAAACCTTCTATCAAGCTCTGGCACAACAGGCATCGGCGAAGCACCACAGCTTCTATGTGGTAATGCTCCAACAAACTCATGTGCAACTTATGCAGAATACGACGACGGAGCTAAAGTATTCAACAACTACTGGAACTTTGCTGGGACAAATTTATCTGCAAATCTTTCATCAATCTCCTATCAAGATAGTTTTAATGTAAACAATGGATTATTATTTTTATATAATAATCTTAATACTGGTTATGCATATATATTAACAAGTTCTATTCTACAACCTAATATTATTGAGGCATATACTACTACAATAAATACCCCTCAAACTGCAAGAATGGGTTGGACTACAACAGAAAATCTAGGCTATCAAAATACACCTTATGATAGTTACGAAAATAATTTTTATAATAATGGTGCACCAACTCCTCTCAATGGTGCTTATGCAACTAATGGAAATGATGGAGATAATTATGTGCCTGCAACGCCATCAATTACAGTAAATTATGGGGGTATATTTTCATTTGCATGGCTTGGTACTGGATTACAATGGTATAGTTATGATTATCAAAATGGGATTTCTTCAAATAGCAATGTAGTTGCATCATCTTATTCTTCATTTTATGGATTTTTAGGTATTGGAGATTATGGTTATACTCCAACAGATAATATAGAGTTTCAGTGGCTCCGCACCCGTGCCTACCCGCCCAACGGCGTCATGCCGACTGTAACATTTGACTTTCCGCAAGCAACTGGAACTAACTTCCAACAAATGGTCAACATCACAGAAAGCAGTTTCTCATCATATCTCACTTACAACAGCAACTTTGCAAATTTTGAATACTTCTATGCTAATGGCACGATAATTCCATCCTGGATAGAAAGCAACAACTCTGGAAAGCTTGTAACTTGGGCAAAACTGAGCAAGAGTATCCCTGCTTTATCAAACACAACTATTTATCTTGGGTTTGCAGGCTCAAATAACCTGCTTTCTTCATCCGGCACAACAGGCATCGGCGAAGCCTCTCAGCTCAGCTCTACCTACGCAGAGTATGACAATGGGGCGAGCGTGTTCAATTTTTATGATAATTTTGCAGGAACTTCTCTCTCATCTAAATGGAGTAGTCCAATAAATGGAGGTGATGGTTTAACATACGCTGTAAATAATGGGTTGACGTTCATAGCATCTACATCAAATAGTGGTATTATTTTACCTTCAGCATTAACTTACTCCCCTACTATATTAGAATCATATATTTCCACCGTTCCTGTAGACAACACCGATCCTATACTTGGTTATGAAACAACAGCACCAAGTTCAACCTGCTCTGGTGCAGGTAGTACAGGCTATTATAGCTGCAATTCCTTTTCTCTAAGAAATGATCCCGGTAGTGACGCCTTTATGTTTTTCAGTACAGTAAATAATGCACAATCAGCAATTGGTAATAGCCATGGATCTTATAATAAAGGAATTTACTCCTTAGCTTGGCCATTCGCAGGTACAGAATCTGCCAGCTTCAATTACACTAAAATTATTGCAGAGTCATCAACATCTTTATCTTATGGCTCTTCTTATCTTTCTTTGTCTGCATATTTAGCTGCAAATGCAGGATCTATTACATACCAATGGGCACGCACTCGTGCCTACCCTCCTAATGGCGTTATGCCAACAGTGACATTTGGAAGTGTGTCTTGACTTTTGTTATATTTTTAAGTAAATACTCTTGTTACCTATCTTGATTTATTTTATCTACTTTGCTATACAAATGATACGTTAGCATCCACTATTTCTATCACTGTTCTTTTCCTGGCGCTTATTGATTCACTGAATATTGCTCTCTTGTTCTTGTTGAGGAACTGAAAAGTATATTTCCTGCCGATAACAAGCTCCAGTTTGCATTCATTGCTTCCACTCTTTAATTCCTGCTCTGCAATCTCATCCCCAAGATAGCTTACCCTTATAAATGTTATTTCTTTTTTCTCTGCTTTCATGTTCTGCTTTTTTTCTAGCTCTGTATGCGGTGGCTTTGTGTCTTGCTTTATAATTGACAAAGTGCACATACTTTTTTCTGCAAACCGTATATCTCTTTTATCAAGATGGTGTGCAATTGCATTTATGCCAGCACTACAATCAGTGCTATCATTTCCTTCATCATTATACTCATTAGTTTCAATGAATATCGTATCATTTGATATTTTCTTTCCATTCTCCTTTGTTATGTAATTAAATGCGCCTATCCTTGAATCAAGGTGTTTTAGCTTTGAAACTATTTCCTCATCATCTGAAAATGTAAATACAAGATCTTCTGCAGCAATCTTTGCAATATCTGGCGACTGCTTTAAGTATAATTTTAACTGGCATAGCCTTCTTATTTCTGAGTCTATGCTGTTTATGTTGTGCGTGAGAAGCATGAGCCCCACGCCTCTTTTCCTAAAATCTTGAATCCTAAATTTGAGGTCTTTAACTGCCGCAGACTCCTTTAATCTGTTTTTTTCGAATATAAGCTGCGCTTCCTCAAGGCATATTAGAAACCTGAGGCTATTATCCCCTTTTGTGTCAAGTAGAGTTATGGCAGAATATGCATTGTTAAGTATCAATGCATATATATATGCTTTATCGCTGTTGCTTACATTTGATAAATCAAATACAACTCCTTCGCTGAATAGCTCTTCAAGCGCTAATCCATTTTTTGCAGAGTACTCTGGTCTGTTAAGTATATTCCTCAAATTCTCGAGCGATGACTTTATGTTTTCGCCGTGCTTTGTGTACTGCACACCTACATTATTACTTTTTGCATGGAATTTTATTATAGAGCGCTCAATTTCATTGTATACATCAATAGGATCTGGGTTTCTTGTTTTTTTGTATATCTGTCTGAATGCATTTATCATGCATTTCTCCATAGGATTTTCATAAGGTCCTGATTTTGATGCAGAAGAGAGTATCATTGCAAGATCAGAGTAAAATTTTTCAATGTCAGCGCCTTCGGGGCACCTGAAGAAGTTTATTGGGATCCTGTCACTGAATGGCTGTATTAGATTCATTTTATGAGCCAGTGCAAATCCGTTCCATTCATCTGTAGGAGATATTATCACTATGCCTGTTTTATTTGCCTGTTTGAAATCTCTGTCAAAAATTACATAATTTATAATACTTTTTGCCTCGCTTGTTTTTCCGCTTCCAGGAAGCCCAGAAAGTATAAAGCCTAGATTCATTGACGTTATATCTATGCTTATAATATTGTCAGTCTTTTGCGCGCCATTTTTCATGTACTTTCCTATTGGTACATTTCCTGAACATTCTGGGAATGCACTAGGTATCACATAGTTTATACCTACCTTGCCATAGAAGTTAAGCAGGTTCTTTGAATAGTCTGTGCCAAACGCAAATCCTGGTATGGTAGATGCGCTGGCAACAGCATCATTAATGCTATTAGCTTCAATTTCTTGTTCGTCAAGTATTAAAAACCTTGATGAAAGATATCCCTTGATTTCTGTCCCCCTGTCTGAAATAAAAAATATTTTGTACTTTATGCCATTGCTAAGCATTGCATTATTTATTGATTCAAGTGCATTGACCAGAAGCATGTGTTCGTCTAGATCCTCAAATCTATCGCTATGGGAAGATTTTGTAGCCGATCTGTTTAAAAATCCACTATTTACTGATATCGTCTGCTTGAGCGTTTTTTTGCTAAGAATACTTTCAAGATATTTTTTTGATTTATCTGCTTCTTTTTCGCTTGCAGGTAGAAACAGCACTGCAAAGAAACCTGAATCAAGTCCTATACTGAATATATCTGACATAAACTGCTTGTAAATTGAATCAGGTTTTCTATATGTAGAGAATATGTGCATCTTACCCCTGCTTGTTATATCTTTATTATATGGTGATAATTCAAGCCCAGGCACAGCCTTCATTATTCCACTGATTTTTTCTTTTGAATTTTTCTCATCAAATCCAATATACATATGCATGTCATTGAAACTGTATATAAGCACGAATGCATTGTTGCCTATAGTTTCCATTACAAGGTCCTTGTTAATCTCGTTGTTCGGTATCCTAGTTATTTTTGCCATTTGAATTGAAAATGCAGATACCTTATTATTTATATTATTGAAAAGCATAGGATTCACATTGTTATGGAGAGCAGAATGCCTGCTACTGCTATTATAATAAAATTAATAAAAATTGCTATCATTATCTTGCGGTCAATGCCAGATGCGTTGCCCATTCCTGATACTAGCTTAAATATTGCAATGCTACAGATTATCCCAATACCAATATCTGCCAATGAATTCAAGCCTGTTGCAATGCTCTTTTGATGTTCTAAAACTAAAATAATAATCACTGCGCAGGATAATAGAAACACAGTAGCAATTATTCCTTTGCTGTTTGTTTTTCCATAGAAATACAGAGCCTTATCCATTAACTCACTTTGTTGCCACTGCAAATGCAATAGCCAAAATGCTTGCACTGAATAAAAATAATGCAGAATAAGCTATGTTTGTGCCTACTTCGTTTTCTATTCTATCTTTTTTTATGTAACTTATGCTGATTATGATATTGCTTATGCATGAAATTGCTATGCACATATATAGCCCATATCTTGCAAACAGCCAGATAATATTTAGCATTTGTACACCTCTATATAACCTAAAAGCTCCAAAAATAGAGCTATTGCATTGTTTTTAGAGAATAGAAACCTCCTGCAGTTCATCCTCTCGCCAAGTTCAAGTATCTTAATAGCTCCTCCCTGCTTATTTTTTAATATATTCTTCATGCTTAGGTTAGATGCAAGTAGCATGTTGTTTGATTTCAAAATATCAGTGCTGTATGATAAGTTTCCTTTGTTAAGAAATGCATCGTAGGCAATCCCTGCAGCAATCTGCTCTGCTGGTTTTTCGCCAGTACTTACAAACTCATTATAACAAAATACTTCTGATTTAACTTCAGCTATGTTGAAAAGGTAATCAAATTCATATTTGCATATATCAGTGCTATAAAGATCCATGTTTTGGTGCATGTTTTGTATTATTTCACTGCGCTTCGCGCATATATTTTTAGCAGGCTTGCTTGCATTTGCACTTTTGATTGCTTCATTCAAAATTTCTATCCATTCACTGAATTTTTTTGAAAGAACTTTAGTTGAATTCATGCTATCTTTATCTATTTTTATAATTATCTGTTTTCTTGCAGCAATAGATTTTCCAAGTCTTACTAAAAGTAAAAATAGCACTGCACCTGCAAAAAGATAAGCAATCGCGCCAAGGCCTCCTAAATAAAATAATGATATTATTGCTTCTGAATTTCCATTGTATATCTTAATATTGTTTTTGCCTATTCTTAGGGGCGCATAAAATGAAACTATCCCTGTTTTATTTGTTTCTGTGTCAAGATGCTGTTGCACCCTGCCAAGTATTATCTTAATAGGCAGGTTTTCAGCAGCTGTCCCATTTACAGCAATTTTCAGCTTAATAAAATTGTTCTGAATTTCTGTTACTGAGGCGCAGGTTGTACTACATTTATAAGATATAGTACCTGTAATATATACTGCAACTAGTGTTAATGAGATCAGCAATGCTATAAGCATGACATTATAGATTACCTCGTTATTCATATTTTTCACCAATGCCTATTATTTCAATAACATCTAATGCAAGCTGCTTGTCAATGCCGTATTCTTCCATTAACTCTATAAGTTCATTTCTAGATTTTATTTCTTCACTCATTATTTTTTTGATTATGCTCGTGCAAAATTTCTTGCATAATCCAAGCTTGCGCTCATTCTCCTTTAGCTTATTTCTCAAATGTTGTGTTTCCTTTGAAAGGAACAAGTTTGCGTTTGCAACATCCTCTATTACCTCTTTATGATGCTTAAGCTCATTTTCATATTCTACATTGTCTTGTCGTCTTGATTTTGACGAAGCCTCGTACAAAGCCTTTGCTATGTAAGGGTAAATTGCATCAAGTGATATGGTGTAAAACCTATCAATGCTTGCAAGAACTGAAATAAACATGAGAAGGTTTCTGCTATAAATATATTTGTCAGGGTGCTCAAAATAAAATCTGTAAATTACCTTGTCTGCTGAGAACTCTATTTCACTTTTTTGGATCGGCACTATGCTCTGTAAATCTTTTTTTTCTGTTATGCTATACAAAAGCCTTGTACCATATGAAACAAGGCTTAGCGCCAAAAAAGGCTTTAAAAAAGTTCTGAGTTCATCAAGGCTACTGCCCTCTTTTAGTTTTGCATCTGCTGCAAAAGATGATGAAAATGCAAGTTCTTGTGCCCGCGTGGTTTCTGACATTGTTTTCACTTTTCGTCATACTCCTTTATTTCAATAGCTATTTTGCTTATTCTCTCATATGCTTCAACGATTACAGCATCGCTGACCCCCATTCTTTTCAAATAAGACACTATTTCAGCTCTGCTTATACCGATGGATGTTAGAAACTGCATGAATGCAGTGATCTCTATGTTATTTCCGTTTTCTTCAACAAAGTTTGCAATCTTCAGCCGCGCCTTATTCTCTATCTGCATATTTCTTGTTGCTAATTCAAACTTTTCATCTGAAATTTCAAGCTCCATTTTATCACCAATATAGATTCTGTGAGAATATATTGGCAGGCCATCTATCTTTTTTATGAAGAATCTTTTCAACCTGCTGTTCTCTTTTTTAAATGACAAATATACAAAGCATTCCCCCATATCCAGATTTGGCATGCGCGATATATGTTCCTTATTTGCAATACCTGTATCCTCAAGGATCCTGAAATCCTCCATATTCTGAACTTTGAATACCAGAACGCACGAGGAATTGGATAGGATGACATTGTTAATATCTCCAATGAGTTGGCTTGCCACAATAATTCCAAATCCATATTTTCGTCCTTCCCTAAAAAGTCTTGACAGATAAATATTTTCTACTGATTTCCATGCTTCATCAAGTATAATGAACTTATTGGTCTTCTGGTTTATGCTTTCTTTGTTTAATGACTCCGAGATAAGCCTTACAAGAATATATGATATAAAATTTTTTTCAACATCACTCTCAATTTCTGAAAGGTCTATGCTTGTTAAACTTTTAAACAGAGAAGATATTGTAAAAGAAGTTGCATCTGCAAAAACAGCAGATCCTGCAAGCCTTCTAAGCTTTAGCTTAAGCTGCGGCCAGTTTCTACCAACTGTCTCTGCAATAGCCCTAAGGCTTATTTTTTCAGCATTGCTAATCGCACATGATATTGCATTATGCACTACTGCTGCCTCGTCTTTTGCCATTTTTGTATAAGCTTCTATTATTTCAATGACAGAGTCAACTGCTTTGTCTTGGTTATAATCTAAAAATTCAAAAAGGTTTATTTTAAAGTCCTTCCCAAGCCTGAAAATCTTACCACCAGCACCTTGCACAACATTGCGATATTCCCCATTCATGTCCAAAATAAGCATGTTTGGCTCCGAGTATACACTATTTCTTATTATGAAATTTTTCAGCATGAATGTCTTTCCTGATCCTGTCATGCCTATGACTGCAATATGTGGGCTTGTCAAGACAGAGACATCAAGGAAAAATGGGAGACTATATATCAGGGTTTTGCCTAGGTATATGCCAGTTGATGACTCCTCGATTGTCCTGATATCAGGTTCTGACATCTGTTTCATGTATATTTTTCCTATGACCTCTTTTGAATTTGATATGCTGCTAAGACTCATTAAAACACCATTTCAGAGTCAAGCTCTAGGAGCCTGAGCAGGTCGTCACCTGAAAGAATTTCGGAATCAGAGCAAAAAAGAGCATTGAACTGGTTTGTAATATTCCTTATGTTATGCTTTGCCTGCTCCTCGGCAAGAAACCTGTTTTCAGATACCCCGGAAGTCATGATATAATATGCAAGGTTAAGAGGCACCATGCCCGATGTTATGCTGCTTATGTCGTGCTCTATTGCTTCAATATGCTTTCTGAGAATGTCTATTTTCATGCCATGCCCTTTGTTAGGCTCTTTCTCAAGCCGTGATATTACAATGCGCTTTGAGTAGAGTTTTGTCCTAAGCCTATCAAGGATTTTTTTAACATCAACTTTTTCAATGTGTATTATTATTTTAAAAGGTGCATTTAGGTTTGATATGATATTTTCCAGGTTTGCTTTTTCAATATTTCTATCTCCGAGCCTGACCAATGCAGCAGACGTTGCTGTAAATACATTGCCTCTCTTTCGTATTGCGCTAATCCTGTCATTATTTAGTTCATATCCATTAAAGACCTGGATCATATTACTGTGTCTGAATATTGCAGCCTCAATGATATCCCATGTTTTAAATATAATAAAACTTATGAAAGCAAGCACTCCTGCTGCAGCAATAAGCAGTGCATTGAGTGAAAAGATGCCGAAAGCAAGGCATGAAAGCTCGCATGCTATTGTTATGTATGCAACAATCATTTCTCTGCTGCCCATGTTTACAGTATCCATAAAACCATCAGAAAATATCAAATTTACCAAAGCTGATTTCAGATCCAAGAATCTTTGCCATCTCTCTTATTGAGATAATGGTAAGCATCACGCTTAACGCAGGTAGGAAGAAAACCTCAACTATTATCAGTGCTATTTCACTTATTATGCTGTTTACCTCAACCCAGAAGTAGCTCGAAAACCCAGATATTGCATGGTCTACTGAAGATACAAATCCCTGCGAGGTAGAGTTAGTTGCGCTGCCAGCGCTGGTGATGATGCTGTTTTTAAGCTGTGATGTGCTTTGAGCAAGTTTGGTCAGACCAGTGCCAGAGGTATAAGAAAATATAAGTTGTGCATTTAAGAGATACGTCAAAGGAAACACGCAAAAAAGACCTATTGAAAGCGCTATTATTGCTCCGCCAAGCTTTCTTGTAAAATAAAATGTCCTGAGTACAATTCCTATCGGAAGAAGTATTGTTATTGAAGTGATACCAGCAAACTTTAGTAACGCAGCTTGAACCTCTATACTAAGCATTGAAAATACAATTGTTGTAATTATATTGCCAAGCACACTCAGCAGTGGAGTGAATATTGCAGATAGACTGATCCCTATTACAAAATTAAATTTCAGTGAAGAGATAAGTGCAATTGCAACATATACAGATGAGACAGCAGCGAGCATCCCGCTTATCTGAGTGAATAGTGATGCAAAATGCACACTGTTTACTGTAAATCCATTTATCCCAGTAAGAAAATTATATGCAAAGCAGATTGCATAATTATATGTTTCAAATCCAGTGCAGGATAGACTTGCTGAGGATTTAAGAACAATGTTATTTATAATTTGAGTTATAAGCCCGTTCTTGCTGAAAATTGCAACTAAACTTAAAACTATCGCGCCATTCACAAAAGACTGGAACAGCTCTGATTTTCCGAATTCCTTAAGGCTTTTTTCATTCATTGCTATGCCTAACCCCAGAACTATACCTGCCACGCTAATCATTATAGCGATTATGCTCAATGCTATGTAATAACTCCCGAATACCATTTTATTCCTAAGCCTGTTAGCCTACATTACTTACATTGGATATGGAATTTACAGTGAAATTGCTGAGCAAATGCGTTGATGCATTGGCAAAAGATGTAGAAGCTACGCTTAGCACTGCGACAACAACAGCGCCTATTATTATATTAATTGCGGTTGTATGAAAGTTTGCCTTCTTGTCAGGAGGCATCAATTGTCCTATTGCATAGAATATACCTGCTATTATGAACAGGATTGCGCTAAGCGCAGGCCCGACTTGGTTAAGCACAAATTTTATGTAGCTGAGTTGGCCTAAAATAGTTAACTGCGTCGCCGCATGTACATTGCCTATTGAAAGAAAAACAACAAGAATTGGAAATAATGTGTATTTCAGCAATCCAAAATAACCTTGCATTGATTTTTTTCTATGTTTCATTTTCTTCATCGTATCCCTAATACATTTATTTAGATATAATATTATTTACTTTAATAAATGAATATTTACATAGATAAATATTTAAGTATTTTGGTAAATTATCAAAACATAAGTATAAATATGTTGGGAGAGGGATATTTTTATCATAGAAAAAGAATGCAGGCAACTATGCGAAATCCAAAACAAATCTTTGAACAAATGTAGTTAAATCTTTTATATTATACGATGCAAAACAAAATCCGTAATATTTATAAGTATTAAGCACCATGAGATAAAATTATATTAATCTTGCCTGCTAATAATAAAGCAGCAATGTCGTTCATTTTTATGCAGGAGTGGCAGAGCCTGGTCAAATGCGACGGGTTTAGGGCCCGTTTCCTTTAGTGGATGCGTGAGTTCAAATCTCACCCCCTGCATGTTAAATATACTTATTTTTATTTTATCTTAATGACCTGACATATACTGCTTAATAAATGATAATCTCGGCTTGCAATAACAAATTATTTATATCACAAGCAACGCTAAATTAGATTATGTTGGTTGATATGAATAAAATTAAAGAAAATAAGGTAACAGACATTAAAAATTTCCAGAGAAAGGGTCTGACATATGGCAGTACACGCCGTCTTGCTCAGCAGTGGAACTGTACCCAGTTCGAGGTAATTGAAAAAATAATGAAGATGACAGGTATATCTACATTCGAAGAAATAGACAAAATATTTAGCGCAGCAAAAAGAAAGAATTCAAAGGCTACTGATACTTTATTTATTAAATAATAAATAACCTATACTATTCTTCTGCTGTATTCTAATTCGCCTATTTCTATCTGCTATATAGTGCTATATGCTAACCTATTCTGTTTGTCAGGTTAAATGTGCCATTTAATATATGGATAGTATTTGAAACAGTGTAGTTCACAGTAAGATTATAAGAATTAATTGGGAGTATTTCAGAGCTTATTCCGCTGCAGGACATATTAATTATTGCAGAATTAAATGGCGCAATTGTCTTGTTAACGCTTTTATTTGCTTCGAGACCTGGGTTATAGCAGTCAATGCTGTTGATCTTTATTGAATTTGCGAGGTTGTTTGAAAATATAAGTTGTGCATATGAATTCAGATAATTGAAATTGTAATAACTGCAGCCTATTGCATTTGAATCTAATGCGCAGGTATTTGTGCTTTTCCATTCAAGCCCTGTTTCATTAAATTTCAGTGCATTTATGAGATTCTGCGAATTCTGCGACGCCAAAAGTGATATATTGTTGTTTACTATTGAGTATA
>JAJYVI010000071.1 GCA_021792115.1 Microcaldota archaeon
GCTTATGGCAAAACATCATTACTTCCATGCGGCTCTGGGCATATACTCATAACACGCAATCAGCATATAAGCCCGCCTTAAAGGGATTTGCGAATGGAAAACCCTTAGCTTCCCAGCCTATCTGCCAATATTGATTATTTTTTATAAATTTAAATAAGTATTTATAAAATAAAAAAGATAGCAGATTTTTAGTGCCTAAATTTTATCTTTATTTACTAAGCAGAGTATATGGATGCTGTTTTATCTGTCAATGCAATTACAGAAGCATCGTGTATCTTGTTATTAAATCATGTGTAGTTTCAAATTCGACAGACCAATTACCCTCTCTAATATGCATCCCTATTCTTTTAAATCCAGGTATGTCGTAAAACCCCATCCGAACTTCGTATATTTCTTTGCTTATCTTATCAGGTAACTCTGATTTTCTGAATTTTTGCAGCTCCTCTATAATAAGATTTTCTGCTTCGCCAGTGTTGCTGTTGTTATTTTTTACTATGTTGATGATATTTTCTTTGCATTCCTCATAAGTATATTTGTGATTCTCATTATCCTTTCTCAACATTTCTTTTCTAGTAATGTTAGTATTAAACTGAACTCTACTCTTATTTGCAATTTTGGTATTCATGTTATCACTTTTTGGGTTTTAGTCACTAAAATTTATTGTGGTTTTCATATTTAATAATTTGTTTCCTCTATCTATATAAACTTACCAACTTATGCTACCTCTCTCCGTATTTGGATAAGAATGAAAGATATTGGCTGACAACGATTTCAGATGCGGATGGGCGTGTCTTCTTGGTAATTGCTTCAATATCTTGCATTGAAATACTAATTTCCTTGTTTTCACTGATATTTTTCTTCAATGCATTTACCTTTATCTGCCTGCATACATTTGCTATGTCAGCTCCTGTGAACCCCTTTGTTTCCTTGCCTATCTTATCAAAATCAACGTCATTTGCAAGGTTTATGTTCGCAAGATTTTGCTTGAAAAGCTCTATTCTTTCATCTGTCTCTGGAGGCTTTACAAATATCAACTTATCGAACCTCCCTGGCCTCAGCAGCGCAGGGTCAAGTGAATCAGGTCTGTTTGTTGCCGCGATTATTACAATATCTGAAAATGACTTTATTCCATCTATCTGCTTAAGAAGTTCACTTGTCATCTGTACAAACTCCTGTGACGTGGATGTCTCTCTTTTAGGGAATACTCCATCTATTTCATCCATAAATATTATTGAAGGTGCATTCTCCCTTGCGAGATTAAACTCCTCTTTTATTTTTTCAAGTGCTTCCTGGCTTCCCATTTTCAATATATTTGCTGTGTCCAGTTCAATCATTGTTACTCCTTTTAGGCTCTTGCTTATCTGCCGCATCATCATTGTCTTTCCATTCCCTGGTGGTCCGAACAGCAAGATTCCATTAACAGGCTTTATTCCATATTTCTTTACCATTTCAGGATACTTAAGTGGAATCTCAACAGACTCATTCACTGCTTTTTTGACATCCTCTAATCCTATTACAGGTATTTCCTCTTTTTCTTCTTCCTTGGCAATGCCGTATACAGTTCTTTCGAACATAAGTTTAAACTTGGTATATTTTTCTATATCTGCCAGTGATGTAGAAGCCTTTATTGCGCCAAGCACGTCAAGTATATCCTTTTGAGTTATTTGAAGTATTGCGTGGCTTTTGCTGGCTTTTTGCGCTACCATCTGCGCTACAGATTCACACACATTTTTTATGTCGGCGCCTGAAAATCTCTCTGTCTTGCGTGCAAGCTCATTTATATCAACATCGCTGCTTATAGGCAGTTTGCTAAGATACATCTTGAATATCAACTTTCTCCCAGAAATCTCTGGAAGAGGCATATATATCAACTTATCGAACCTCCCTGGCCTCAGCAGCGCAGGGTCAAGGCTTTCTGGTATATTTGTTGCGCCCACAACTACAATATTTGTTATTTTCTGAAACCCATCAAGCTCTATAAGCAGCTGGGTTAGCGCCTGCCTATGTATATCATCAATCACATTTTCCCTAGACATGCCTATGCTGTCTATTTCATCGAAGAATAAAATGCATGGTGCGTGCTTGCGTGCGATAGAAAATATCTGCGCTATCTTTTTTTCAGTTTCCCCAGGATATGACGAAATCAGATTGCTTGCCTTGACATAGTAGAACCCTGCATGTATCTCATTTGCAAGTGCGCGCATTATCATTGTCTTTCCTGTTCCTGGAGGGCCGAAGAATACAATGCCTTTGCTTGGTTCAACATTATATGCTCTTGATATCCCTCTTTCTTCTATAGGACCAAGTATTGCATCTTTGAGCTCAGCTTTCACAGTGTCATAGTTTGCGACATCCTCAAGCCTTTCGTTTGTTTTGCCAACTTCAAGCTCCTCAAATGCCTCTCCAAATTTCATTCTAAGATCCTGCTTTCTTACTTCAAGGACTTTTACAATATCTATGTTGTAAACAGCGAATACATAAAGCATTAATGGAGCTATGAGAAAACTGACAAGCGAAAGTATGCTGCCTGAATTTAGCGAGTTGTCCATTGCAGAAACCAATAGGAATGAAAGAGGGTATCCTATGCCTATGAAGCTGGCTTCCATGCCATTAAGCTTTGATCTATTGCCATATGCAAATGCATCAATGCCAAATGCTACTCCAAGAATTATTCCAAGCTGTATAAGATAATATGCGTTTTGTGTAAGTGAATTTAAAAATAAATCCATAACTCCTGTTATATCAAATGCAACATTCGGATTTGCAAATCTATGTATTGCAGCAGGTATCGCAGATCCAAAAGTGAATATTGTCGGGCTTTGCTGATTTGGTATAGTCATGTTTGAAACAGGAGACGAAGGAAACCCTTCTGCATTGCCTGTAAGAATATACCCTGTATTGTGGATTCCCATTGCCCCTCCAAGCGCGACGATAAGAAACACTGCGCCAATTGCCATAAGCATGCCCCTCTTATACCCTAGCATGAGTATTGCGATTATAAAAACAGGGATTTCAAGTATAAATCCCAATGGAGAAAGCGCAAGCATTGCCAGTAAAAATATGAATGTTATAGTTCTATAATGCTGATATCCTGTAAAAAATACTATGCTTATTGCAAATAGCATAACCCATGCAATTCCTGGCGATTGATACATCATTGTAGGAAATATCAACACAACAAAT
>JAJYVI010000013.1 GCA_021792115.1 Microcaldota archaeon
AAATATATTTAAATAGATTTGATATTTAATTGAATTAAAATATACGCTTTTTATTTTTCTAAATGATTTGATGGGCCAGAAGGAATATCTTACAAATAAGCTTGAAGAGTTAAAGCAAGAGTACAAAAAAACAAAATATAACAAAGCGACAAACAAGCACTTAAGCATAATCAGAGCAAAAATTTCGACGATAAAAAAGGAAATAATTGAATCAAATAAAAAAATAAAGGGTACTGGGTTTTTTGTTAAGAAGCAGGGGGATGCAACAGTGGGTCTTGTTGGATTTCCTTCTGTAGGTAAATCCTCTCTGATAAACATGACTACAAATGTCATATCAAAAACAGCACATTATGCATTTACAACAACAAGAATAATTCAAGGCATACTTAATTTCAACAATGCAAAAATCCAGATAATAGATACACCAGGACTTATAGAGGGTGCACATCTTGGAGTAGGAAATGGAAGAGCAGTGATAGCTGCATTAAAAATAGTAGATTTAATAGCATTTGTAGTTGACATATGCAACATAAACAGCCTTGATATATTGATTAAGGAGCTAAGAGGGCTTGACATATATATAAACAAGTCAAAGCCAGATATAAGAATAATAAAAACTGAGTCAAATGGCATAATTATACATGTTAACAAATCAGGCATGAATTCTGAAACAGTCAAGGCAATACTATCTGATTTTGGAATACAGAATGCAAGTGTTTCTATAATGGATAATGTAGGTGAAGATGAATTTATTGCAAATATAGCAAAAAAAGCAGTGTATATAAATGCAATAGTCATACTCAACAAGATAGACTTAAAAAATAATTATGAACATATAGGAAAGGAAATTGCAAAAAAATACAACATAAAGGTCATACCTGTTAGCACAGTAGAAAAAATAAATATTGAACTGCTGAAAAAGGAATTGTATGAAAATTTGAATCTTATAAATATATATCTCAGACCGAAAGGCACTGACGAATTAAACCCTTTAATAGCGAAAAAGGGTGTCACAATTGGAGATATCGCAAAAAAAATACACAGCGAGGTATTTAATGAACTTAAGTGTGCTTATGTGACTGGCAAAAGTGCAAAATTTCTGAATCAGAGGGTTGGTGTAGACCATAATCTTGAAGATGGAGATATTGTCACATTTATCAAAGAATAATTCAATAGATATTCTTTAGGTATTACCTTGTTAATATTAGTTTGTTAATTATTTTATTAATAATTTTTAATATTTAAATAAGAAATATAAGCGAGAAAATAGAACAAGGATAAGGAGATTATAATGAACATTAAATATTGGGAATTTGAAGATGCACCTATAAAGGAGAAAATAAAAAATCCAAAGATAAAGGATATTGCAATGGTGTTATTTGAGAATGAACTTGAAGCATACAGGTTCTCGAAACTGATGGAGGAGGTTAAGAGATCAAAAAAGTTAAGACTTAATGAAATCAAGTTTCTACCAAAGAGCACTGCAAAGAGGTACTTGGATTACGCTGTACAAATAGGCCTTCTTAAACATGAGGATATGACATATGAGCTTACTGACAGGTTTTCAAAGCCTTTGAAAAATTTTGCATTATATATCAAGGCATGGTCTGAAAAAGAAAGTGAAGAGGACATTGAATTGGAATTTCCAACTGTAACTAAGCAGTAAATAGTATATTATAATTTAAGCCAGAATAAAATGGTTTATCTAACTGCAGCTTTATGGCTGTTTGTGTATGAAGAGTATGGATCCGAATAAAAACAAGAAATAAATAAGGTAAAATATAAAATTAGATGCGCATAATAATATAATAAAGAATTGAATAAAAAATGATTACTATGAAATTTTTAATTTTTATTGCACCAAATGAATTCAGGGACGAAACGGTTTCAATGCTTAAACTACTTTTAGACAAATTTGACATAGAATCAAAGATAACGAGTTATAGCACTAAAGAATGCATTGGATCACACGGCGCAATTTATAAACCAGATATAAATACAAATCTTATAAACCCCTTGGATTTTGATGGAATTTTTATAAGCGATGGCGCTGGGCTTGAGATTTACAAGTTATATGAGTTCCGTCCATTCCTTGACTTGATATTAAAGTTTAACAATGCAAATAAATACATAGTTGCAATAGGAAATTCTATAAAGATACTCGCAAAGTCCAATATAATAAAAAACAAAAGAATTTCTGTGCCTGACAAGGACAATGAACTAAAGAATTTTGTGCTACTTTTCCATGGATCTGTAAGCGATAAGGATATTGAGATTGCAGGTAATGTCGTCACTATGAAAAATTCTGAAGGAATTGATGAGCCTATGATTAAATTTTTTGAGCATTTGGGCATTAGGTAATCTAATTCTGCACAATAAATAGTCAAGGCATAAATAAGATATTTGCAAACATTTGATTTGCCAGTAATAGTAAAAAAGAACATAGCCTAGGCTAATTCTGCGGTTGAAAAAAAGTCATTTTGACTACAATAGAAGAAGCCGAATTATCAAGGATGCAGATGCGATGCTGAAAGTGTAAAATTCAGTTGTTGAAACTTCTGCGCCTTTTGTGAGACCTTAAGCAAATTGCTTAGATACAAAATTTAACACTAAATCCTGCAGCTATGAGGATTGTTTTGCCTGCTATGAATTAGGAGGTTTGAATGCTAAGTTCCGCAAATAAGCAGATATAAGGAAACCTGTATATTTCTTTTTATACTAAGTATTAATGGGTGAAAAGATGACAAAAAAAATCGTTTCCTTTGTCTCGAGAGCTAGAGAGCTCCCAAAAGAGGCACAAGATGTAGTGTTTCGCCAGCCGGTAGAGGTTGACGCAAGAGGGAAAAAGCCTGCAGAAGTCTACAAGGCCGCACTACAGAAGATAGCCGAGAAGACAAACTCCGACGAAAAAGAGATACAGATCAAAAAAATAGAGGACGCAGAATTAAAGGCAGAGGAAGAAGAGCTGTAATAGAGATATAAAGAGATTCGGAGAAGTTTGGCCCTATATTTGTTTGATAATAGGGCCGTCATATTTATCAGAGTTTTATGGAATAATCAAAAGTCCACTAATTGCATGATAATGCATAGGTTTTTAAGGTTATTTTTATAAGACTACTAATTTTTGTTGGTGCGTTGTATGCTATACAATGAAATGCAAAATATAAAGAAGATGAAGAAGGCTCTGGAGGTCCTTGCATATTCCTCCCTGGGTCTTGACTGTAGCATTGCATTTTTAACCATAATGTCATTTAAGAATGGCAGCCTAAGCCAGTTTCTGAAGCTTTTCAATGATTCACTCACTGTAGAGGTAATCATTACAGTCGCACTGTTCGCTGCAATCATAGTTTCTGCAAATTATAAAAGAATTATAAAGCAGATAGCTGATTTTTCATTTAAGTACAGGCATAAATTAAGGCAGTATCTGTAAAGGGTATTGATGCAGCATCAAGGGGTTGCGAGATTGCTTTAATAGAGGTTAATGCTTAAAAATATAGTGCAGGGCGAATAGCCATTTTTGTACTTAATTTTTAAGCAATATTTATTTAAATTGTATTTGCCAATTAATCTTGCAACTTTTTTTGGTGTGTGGCATGGGGATAAGGAATGTTATTAAAAGAAATGGGCAGAAGGTGCCTTTTGATGAGAGCAAAATCAAGAATGCGGTTATGCGCGCATTTTCAAATGTTTATATAAAAAACAGCGAAGATAAAAATGAGAAGGCTGCAAAGCGCATTGCAGACAATGTCACCAAAATAATAAATGGACTTAAAGTTGATGAGCTTAATGTTGAGGAGATCCAGGACCTTGTAGAGAAAGAGCTTATGGAGGATGATGCCAATGTGGCAAAGGCTTATATATTATACAGGCACAAGCACGCACAAGTTAGGCTGTTTAAAGAATCTCTTGGGATTTCTGATGATCTTAAACTGCCTATCAATTCACTTATAATACTCTCTGCAAGATATCTGCTTAAAAATGAGAATGGGAAGATAATAGAAACGCCTAAACAGCTGTTTGAGAGAGTCGCCACTTCTATTGCAAATGTTGAAAAGAAATACGGCAAGGACGATAAGCAAGTAATGGAAATATCAAAGGACTTCTACAATGCAATGACAAGTTTCAAGTTTATGCCTAACTCGCCAACGCTGATGAATGCTGGCACAAAGCTAGGCCAGCTGAGCGCATGTTTTGTAATTCCTATTGCAGACTCGATAAATGATATATTTGATGCAGTCAAGTATGCAGCAATAGTGCATAAGAGCGGGGGAGGCACTGGATTCTCATTTTCAAGACTCAGACCTTCTAATGACGCAGTAAATACGACTGGAGGCGTTGCCTCTGGTCCTATTTCATTTATGAAAATATTTGACTCTGCGACCGAGCAGATTAAGCAAGGCGGCAAGCGCAGGGGTGCGAATATGGGCATACTCCGTATAGACCACCCTGACATACTAAACTTTATTATGGCAAAGGAGAATGAAAACACACTTAGAAACTTCAACCTCTCTATTGCAGTAACAAAGGACTTCATGAACGCACTAAGCGCAAATAGACAGTATGATCTAATAAACCCAAGGAACGGCAAGGCGGTTGGCAAGCTAAACGCTAGGGCAGTCTGGAACCTCATTGTGACAATGGCATGGAAAACAGGAGACCCTGGATTGGTGTTTATAGACAGGATAAACTCAAGCTATTCAAACCCTGTGCCTAGGCTAGGGCCTATTGAATCGACTAATCCGTGCGGAGAGCAGCCTCTGTATGCATATGACTCATGCAACCTAGGCTCAATAAACCTTGCAAATATGCTCAAGCCTATAAACAGCCACTATGAGGTAGACTGGGATGAACTAAGACGCATTACAAAGCTAGGAATTAGATTCCTTGACAATGTCATAGACGCAAACTCTTATCCTATCAAGCAGATAGAGGAAATGACCCGTTCAATAAGAAGGGTAGGCATAGGTGTGATGGGCTGGGCAGACATGCTGATAAAGCTAGGCATACGATACGACAGCAACGAGGCGCTTGCGCTTGCAGAGAATGTAATGTCCTTTATAACAAACAACGCGCGACAGATGAGCCAGGAGCTTGCAGAGGAGCGTGGCCCGTTCCCTGAGTTCAAGAACAGCATCTGGTACAAGCTTGGATACAAGCCTCTCAGGAACTCGACAGTGACGACAATAGCACCCACAGGGACAATAAGTATAATTTCAAACGGGGTCTCACAAGGCATAGAACCTATATTTTCTGTTGTTTATATGAGAAATGTGGCAGAGTCGCTCGGATCCAATCTCATAGAAGTCAATAACGAATTTGAGAGATATGCGCTTGAGAATAATTTTTACTCTGAGGAGCTCATGAAAAAGCTTGCAGGAAGAATATCAGTGCAAGACGTTGATGAAATCCCTGAGAAGATACGAAAGCTATTTGTTACAGCGCATGACATTGCGCCTGAATGGCACATAAAGATGCAGGCCGCATTCCAGAAGCATGTTGATAACGCTGTTTCAAAGACAATAAATTTCCCAAGCCATGCAACTCCGCAAGATATTGAAAACGCATACAAGCTCTCATATGAACTTGGATGCAAGGGCATAACAGTATATAGAGATCAAAGCAAGTCAAACCAAGTGCTTAATGTTGCAAATGAGCAGAATCAGACGACCTTGAAAAGTCTGAAAGAAAAACATGAGGGCAATGCAAGCATCACTAACTTTGACGCATCAACATATGTGATTTCAGCTGCAAAGGAAAAGCAGTGCCCTGAATGCGGAACAACTATGATTGCAGGAGAAGGATGCTTTACATGCCCGAAGTGCGGATTCAGCCTCTGTGACTGAACTTCTTAAAAATGGGCGCAATCAAAAAATTTCTTTAGGAGAATATTATTCAGTATGGAATTAACAATTAAATGATTTAATGAACGAGAATATAGAAAAATTACTAAGGTCAAAGATACGCGACATACAGGATTATCCTAAGAAAGGAGTTCTGTTCAGAGACATAACACCACTGCTAAAGGATAAGGACCTGTTTGCGCTTTGCATAGACTACATAAATGTCAGCCTTTATGGCAAGGATATAGATTACATAGCAGGGATTGACGCGCGGGGATTTATTATAGGCTCTGCGCTTGCATACAAGCTGAAAAAAGGATTTATACCTATAAGGAAAAAGGGGAAACTGCCATACAAAACTGTTGAAGTTTCATATAGCCTTGAATATGCTGAAAAGCAGACAATTGAAATGCACAGCGATGCTGTTGAAAAAGGAAGCAAGGTTTTAATAATTGACGATGTACTTGCAACAGGAGGAACGCTTGCGGCAAGCATAGAGCTCCTTGAAAAACTGGATGCAAAAATTGCAGGCATATGCACGCTCATAGAATTAAGCGCGCTGAATGGGAGAGAGAAACTTAAAGGGTATGATTTCTTTACGCTGCTTAAATATTAAAATTGGCAGCCAGGCATTTGTCTATTCCTTCATTGCTTCTTCATTACTTTCATATAGTCTTCCCCAAAATAAATCTTGAAGACGTCAGTGAATGATCCCTTGAGCGTGCTCCAGTATATTTTGCCCATTATCTTTTTGAGCATATAATTTTCAAATGAAGGATTTACGCTAATTGCAGGCCTGTCATATGTGCCTATTACAAAAACTGCTTTTTGGTCTCCTACCTCAAATGGGCAATGGGTGCGCCCTGTGAACATATAGTTCTTGTCAGAGATGCCGTTTATTTGGTCTGCTATTGTGCTGGTAACAACCTCTGCCTCTAAATGAGCAGTCATCCCTGACTTTGCTGTGGGCGCATTCGTAACATCTCCTATTGCAAATGCATTTTCATAGCCTTCTATTTTCAGGCTTATTTTGTCAACCTTTATCCATCCGTCCTTGTCGGTAAACTCCTCTCCTTTTATAAAGTCCGGCGCCTTGTGAGGAGGCACCATAAATAGGTAATCAAATTGCACTTCTTTGCCTTCCATTGAAACAAGCTTTTTTCCTTGCACATCAACATGATCAAGATTAAAAGATGTTACAATTTCTATATTATTAGCTTTTGCAACCTTCTCTGTTATTTCGCTTATTGCTGGAGCAGTATAGAATTTAGGGTATGGCGTTACAAAAGTTATGCTTGAATTGGCAAGCATCTTGCGCTTTTTTAAGAAGTCGTGGAGCAGGAACGCAGATTCGTTTGGCGATGGCGGGCATTTATACGGAACTCCTGCAACACCGACAACAAACTTTCCACCTATTGCAGACTTTAGAGTTTCATAAATCTTCTCTGCATCATGAGGGCTTGTATGAAAGTCCATATTTGATTCACGAAGCCCTGGAATTACGCTATAATTAGGCATGCTGCCCGGTGCAATCACTATATAGTCATATGGCAATATGCCGTTGCTTTCAGTTGCAACAGTCTGGTTCTTTAAGTCTACTTTTGTCACTGCGTCATGCAGAAACTTTATTTTTGCAAAAAGAAGACTTCTTTCCTTTTTGAAAAGTTTATTGGGTTTCATTCCATTAAATGCAACATGAAGATAGTCTGGTTGAAAAGCATGGTACTCAGACTTATCAATAACTGTTATCTGCCAGTCTTTTCTTACCTTGGGTTTTATTCTCTTTAAAAGTGCATTTGCACACATGGTGCCGCCTGTTCCGCCGCCGATAATTATAATATTCTTCATAGTTTCACATTTATTGGAATGATTTATAGTAGTTTTTTATTGTAGTTATTTTTTTATCGTAGTTATTTATTGCAATTTATTAGAATTTTTTTGCAGTTACTTTTATTAAAATTACATAGACGTTATTTTCTTCTTTAACTCCTTCAAAAATATTGCCTGTTGCTTCACACCAGGACTTCATATCAGGTGCTGCTGCAGGATCTGTAGCTGTTAGCTCTATCTCATCTCCATTTGATGCCGTCCTATACGCCTTTACAAACTCTGTCAAAGGACCAGGGCATGAAAGCCCTTTGCTGTCTACATTTATTTTTACCATAGTATCGCAATTATAATAATTAGATAAAAATTACTTGTGAATCTTTTGATTCTTGCAGAAATGTTGCTGCGCCGACTACATTATCAACCATCTCATCAAAATTTTCTTTCTTTAGCTGCATCACATTAGCCATCATAGAGCATGCGTAAATTGTTACATTGCCTGATTCTTTTGCAGATTTTACCATTTCATACCATGAAGGAGTATGCGTATTGCGCAGACCGTCAATTAGCAAGGGCGCCATATCTTCAAATTCCTTTGAAATCTTATTAGTATTTTTGTATCCCTCCTTTACAAATCCCAAGAGAGCCCAGCCTGTAACAAAAATCTTTACAGGCATCTCCATATTAGCAGCAGTCTGGGTAAGAACGCCCAGGGGTATAAATTTGTCAACTGTGCCTGAAAACATTATAATACTCAATCCACCCATTTAATCACATATTATATATGTTAGAAAAGTATAAATACAGATGCTGATGCTGGTTTAGTAGCAAACCAGAATAATAAATAATGCATCAATAAGAAATAGAATAATAATAAATAGAATAATAATAAATAGAATGTGCAAAAAGCAATGTCTTCTGCTTGTGATTTTGCAAGCTGCAGTGCGCTATTATTTATTGATTAATCTCCCTTTTATGAGTCTATCAAGCTTTGAATGAAACGGTTCAATTTTTTCCTTGAATCTTGCAATTAATATTTGCTTGTCAGAGAGTTTTATCTGGAATTTATCCCCCTTGCGCAGTGTACATATTTTCTTTCCATCATACTTAAGGATTCCTTCATACTTTGTGATTTCACCTTCTATTACCTCATCTGTGCCAACTATTATTGGATTTGAATATGGTCCATCAATATTAAGAAATGTTATGCAAAGAACATTAGGCGCCAGTATTATTGGTCCTTTTGCGCTTCTATTATATGCTGTTGAGCCTAATGCAGTCGTGACGAGCATCCCATCTCCGCTTATTACATAAGGATATATGCGCTCTAGCTTTTTGCCCTGCCTCTTGCTTAATATAAAATTAACTGATAAGGAAATATTTTTAAGTTCTATCTCATTTACTGCAAAATAGCTAGATCCATTTACAGTAGCCTGGATCTTATTCGAGATATTTTGCACAATAAAATTATCATTCTTTATATTCTTCATTATATAGTCAAGATCCCTAGTAGTGAGATCTGAGTAATAGCCTATGCTGCCATTTTCTATTATGCGTATTGGGAGTATTGGGCATGAGTACATTGATGCAGCCTTTATAAATGTCCCATCGCCTCCGATTGCAAGGCATAAATCTGCCTTCTTTGAAATTGCAAAATTTTGTTTTAATTTTTGCATGATTTTTTTGTCATTGCGCTTAAGCACGATGTTTATTTTATCCATAAATATCATTTTAGGGTTATTTACAATGCTCAATAAATAATAAGTAAAAAGTAAAATATTAGATAATTACACATTATTAATTAAAAATAAAGATTTTTATTTTTAAGTGTTGAATATATCTTATGGTATTTATAGATAATTTAGTACTGGAGTTGTTTGCTTTATTTTTCAGTGCAGTCTTGCTTTTATATATAATAATAACTTCATATTTTAGATTTAGCAAGGCAAAAAAAGAATTTGAGGGTGTAAAAGAGGGAATGATCCCTATATTTATCCTTGGAATTTTTATGTTTGTAAATGCCTTAGCTGAGGAGCTTAAATGGACTCTCCCTGGGAGCTATAATATCTTATTTTATGATCCATTTATGATGTTCGGGATACTGCTGATCAGCTTAAGCATAACTATATTTTTTGGAAAGAAAATAAACTACATTGGCTTTCTTGCTATGCTTTTTGGTATTATAGTAATTTTATACGGCATATATGGATATAATTTAGGCATGACTAAGTCGCCACAAATGCTGCTCGGACTGTATAGTCTTTTTGGCCTTGCAGGAATCTTTGCATACCCTGCAACACTAGTTTATGATTTCCACAGTCAGTCACGATTCTATCTATTTGCATTTGCACTGTTTATATTATTTCTCGCGCTTGCAGGTCTTGCTGCGCTTACACTTGGTATAGTATCTCTTCCTGCTCATTTGGCATCAGCGCCATAATTAGAAGACGTGCATGCTGATTCTATTTTTTGACAAATTATTAATGGCTTTAGCATTAGGCGTCCACATCATATTTGCATCGCTTGGTATTTCTATTCCATTAATAATAATTGCTGCTGAAATTATAGGTACAAAGATAAATGATCCTCATTACATAGTATTTGCAAAAAGACTTGCAGTAGTTTTTATAATATTATTTGCAGTTGGAACAGCATCAGGAACAATTGTTGCACTTACGCTTGCACTAGTTTGGCCTAAATTTATGGCATTAGCAGGGCAGGTTGCAATATCAACAATGTATATTGAGGTTTTTGTATTTTTTATAGAATCAATATTTTTAGGCATATATGCAGTCTCATGGAATAAATTTAAAGGAAAATATACTCATGCTATTGTAGGGATACCTATTGTAATAGGCGCGGCAGCATCTGCAGCATTAATAACCTCATTGAATGCATTCATGAATACTCCTGTCGGATTTAATATCCAGAATTACTTGAAAATAGGCAGTGTTACTGGGGTAAGTCCGTTGGCTGTTTTTAGCTCGCCAACTACGTTTATAGAAGTATCCCATGTTATAACCACTGCATATTTTACAGGTACATTTATTGTTATTGGCTTTTTGACATACAAATTAATGCATGAAAAGGACAAACTGTTAAAGATGTATTACAAAAAAATGGTTAGATTTGTATTTTTTATAGCTGTTATTGCAACGATTCTGGCAGTATATACTGGAATAAATTCAATTGCAAATCTTTATCACACGCAGCCTGAAAAATATGCTGCTATAGAGGCGAATTTTTATCCTACAACATATGCGCCAGAGCATTTAGGCGGAATTCTTGTAAATGGCAAATTTATAGATTATATTAATATACCATATTTGCAGAGCATACTTGCAACAGGTACGCCTAATGGATCTGTTCCTGGGTTAAGTGATTATTCTAAATCAACATGGCCTCCATTGATTGTACATGTTATGTTTGATTTTTTGGTTGGTACAGGATTTGCCATAGGTTTATTTATCTTATTTATCCTGCTACTTGAGTTTCTAAAAAAGAAACCTTTTGAAAACAAGATTGTTCTTACTCTTACAGTCTTTGTGTCAATTATTTCCATATTTATGCTTGAAGATGGCTGGGTAATGGCGGAATTGGCAAGGCAGCCATGGATAATTTACAATGTTTTGCTTGTTAGTTCAGCTGCAAATTACTCAACAAATATAATTCCTGCAGGAATTGCAATTATTGTATTTTATATTATAATAATTCCATTTACTGCACTTGTAATTAAAAAAATATTTGAAAAGAGAGACCTTGTAAAGGAGTTGCTTTTATGAATTTTTTATATTTGCTTAATTATTTTATACTTTCAATATTTTTAACCTTATTTGGGTTAGAGGTTGGTATAGCATTATTGTTTTTGCTCCCATTTAAAAAATATTATATAATATTGCAAAAATATCTTGCTCCTATATGGGAGGTAGAAGGGACATTTGCAGTATTTTATGTAGTGAATTTAATTGCAACATACCCATTAGCTGTACCCGTCATTGGGGCATTATATGTATTTCCTGCACTTATTGGGGGGCTTTTTCTAATAGCGCGAAATGCCTTTTTAGCTTATTCTGAATATGCAGACTGGCATAAAGATGTACATCTTAAGATTTATTCTTTAGCAACTATCATCATTGCTTTTATACTGACTGCAATAGTAGGATCTGCAATAAGCGGAAATGGAGTTAACTTAAAAATATTTATGCCAATGTTTATGACAATGTTTCTAAATCCTTTTAACCTTGTTTTATTTGCAAGCATTGCACTTTTAGGAATAGCGGCTGCAAGCATTATATTTAGTATAACTGAATTAAAATATGCAAGCGCAATATTTATTGCAATTGCTATTATTGGCATGCTTTATGTTATATCTATTTATATGCATTATGCAATCATGAACCTTTTATCAGCTCCAAGCATTTTAATCGCAATGATTATTTTTCTTTTAGTAGTTATAAGCCTGCACATTGCAAATAATAAAATTTCAGGAATCTTGTTTGCTGCATGGCTTGTTAGTGCAATAAATCTTTTTGGAGTTATCGCATACCCTTATTTTTTTGGAGGCAATATTAATATTACTGATTTTTTAACAAATTCAGCAAGCGCAAATGCGATTTTAAATATTACAATAATAGGAGGCACAGTGCTCACTCTTTCTCTTCTTTATCTTATTTATGCTAGTTATATTAAAAAAGAGAATAAATGAACAGAGAAATATTTGCTTAGTACTATTTATTTTATTTATCATGTATGATGTTATTTATTAAAATGGGGTTGCGGAGATTTGAACTCCGGTAACCGGCTCCCGAAGCCGGCAGTCTACCAAGCTAGCATACAACCCCCTTTAGCATTGCCTAGCTGCTATTTTTTATAAATAAAATAAATAATAAATTAATTATACTAATCTAGGTTTGTAGGCGGAGATTTGATTATCAGCATTGGCAATGATGGACTTTTACGGCTTTGTTGCAAATTTTAAATTTTTCAGCAAAACAGTTTTGCAGCTGCAGATGCCATTTCTACTTAATATTACTTTTTAAATGCACCACCTTTATAGTCTGCATACAGCCAAAGGAGAGTTCCTATTATTATTGCTGCAAAGCCTGCTGAAACATATGAGTAAAATCCTCCGTTGAAATCCCCGTAAAGCCACACTAACGACCCTATTATGATAAGAGCAGTGCTTACAAAAATAAGTTTTGCATTGAAGTATTTCATTATTGCAATGAAATAGATGCTAACTATTAATGTGATCAATATTAATGCATATAAAATATAATTAATTACGCTATAGTTTACAGCATAAACAGGAGGTGTTACATAGCCTGATGATGCAGAAGTGTTTGGTATTTGAGGCTGAGCTGTTGATGAGGTGCTTGTCGAAGGCGCAGCTGGTGCTACATTTAATATTATAGTAGAATTGCTTACAGAAGGATCATCGCCTATTGCTTGAAATGAAAGAACATACTTGCCTGAAGGAGTTGCAGGTGCAGTAGCTATGGTAAGCACTCCTGAAAATGTTGGATCACCTGAAGGATTGCTCATTACTATATTTATGCCTTTTTGCAGAAGAGCAGTTTGATTCAATAAATTTATACTTGTTCCCCACTTGCTTCCAGATACCAGAGCGACAGTGTAATTAACACTTGCAGAGCTGCCTTGCGTTATGTTGAGCTGATTATTTGAAAATGATATTTTAGATGTTCCAATGCCTGTTGCAAATGAGATACTGAAAAAGGCAGACATAAGCAATGCAATAATCAGATAGTTTTTCATTTTATCACTTATTATAGCATAATTGTATAAAATAATACAATAAGTTATCCCATTTATAGTTTATAAAACTTATGAAAAAATATGGTTTGCAGGTCAACATGCTATTTGCCTGCTGCCTAGTATAATTTTTGGCATGTTTTGATTATATCTGCTGTTACTGCATTAGGATAAACTTGTATAAAATTACTTAGTATTTGGGAATTTGAAATATGCATGTAGGCAGCTTCATTACAATTGAATAAAAACTAGGAGTGTTGCAGCCACTGCAATAACTCTAAATAATTCTTTTTGCCATACGAGCAATCATTAATTGCATACCTACTGCATTCTCAAATATTCATATATCCTGATTTTAATATAATCAAAAAGCAATACAAACAATACACTAAACCCTAAGACGAGTAAGACAGGATATATACCTATGCGTGGAATAAATATACCAAATATAGAAATGATTATGCCGAATGCTGCTCCACTTATAGACGCAATAGCAAGGTACTTGCTTGGCCTTATTCCAAATAAGCTAGTCTGAGATCTTATGCTGTAAAGAAGCATGATGCTCGTAATATCAAACATTAAAAAGACAAATGTCTGAAATTGCTTAGTGCCTGAAATAAATGGCATTGAAAGAAATGACATTATTAACAGAAACATGAAAAATACAGCGCTAAGGCTGAAGGAGTATTTCACAAGATCCTTGATTTTCCATATATCTGGATTTTTTGAATAAGTAACATTGTCTGTTGAAATTGATATGTTTGCAATATCTGTTGTAAATATCAGCAGTATAAGCATAAAGGGTGTTATAGGAACTATTTTTATTGAAATAAATATTATAAAAATAAATAGCAACAGCTGAAATATCCTTATCAATTTGAACATTGCATAAACCCTTATGCGCTCAAATATTTTTCTGCTTTCCTTTATTGCATCGACAATAACATCTATCCCATTTTTCATAAGGACAAGGCTTGCTACACTCTTTGCAATATCTGTCCCATTCTCTACGCATATACCTATATCTGCTTGTTTTAATGCAGGTGCATCGTTTATACCATCGCCTGTCATTGCAACCCTGTAGCCTTTGCTCTGCAGAGCTTTAACGATCAGAAATTTATCTTCAGGATATATGCCTGCAAACCCATCGCTCTTCTCTACCAGATCATTGACAGCCTCCTCGCTTTTGCCTTTCAGCTCGGATGCTGAAATTATATTGCCCTTGATTCCTACTTCCCTGGCAATTTGTGTTGCTATGACAATGTCATCACCTGTCAGCATTTTTATTGATATGCCAAGCTTCCTGAGCTCCTTTATAAGTTTTGCTGCATCTTTCCTAGGCTCATCATACATTGCAATTATGCCTAGAAATTCAGCAGTGTCTTTGCCTTTATTTTTTATAACGCCTATTGTCCTGAACTCTTTGCTTGAATAGGCCTTTACCTGTTGAGCCAATATTGATTTGTCTTTGCTGCTAAGCTTGCAGAGCCCTGCCAATACATCAATAGAGCCTTTTGTTACAGTGAATGTTTCATGCCCTGCTAATATTTTTGCGCTTGCATATTTTGTTGCAGGTGTGAAAGGAGTAAAGGAAACCTGTTTGGAGTTCCCTGCAGAATAATTATTTTTGCTTGCATAAGATATTACTGCTAAGTCAATAGGATCATTTCCTTCTTTATCTGAGGCAAGCAACGCGCCTGCGACAACATCTTTTTCAGAATACTTTCCGAGTGGAAACACTTCTTTAACTTCAAGCACATTTTTTGTTATCGTGCCTGTCTTGTCAAAACACACAACATTTATGCCTGATGCTTCCTCAATTGCCTGCAGATGCGTAATCAGAATTGATTTTTTTGAGAGGCGCTCAGTACCTACTGCTGTTGATACTGTTATTGCTGCAGGGAGAGCTACAGGCACTGATGCAATAAGCAGAACTAAACTGAAAGGCAGTATTTCTACTAAAGGATATTTGAAAACAAAGACAGCCCATATTACCATGAACACGACAAGCAGAAGATCTATTACAATAATATACTTTACAATATTAA
>JAJYVI010000072.1 GCA_021792115.1 Microcaldota archaeon
TTAAAAGAAAGAGGCGCATGTAATATACACATGCGCTGAGGGTTGGGTTGTTGATGATATAAAGTATTAGAAAGAAAATATTTAAATACCTTTCGATTAATTCTCCTGCCCCGACTGCTCCGATAAAGCTTTATATTTCTGCATTTATGCACGGTTTTTATCTTCAGCTTTAATGATTTCCTCAATAATATCTAAGCTAATCTCTATATTTTTTTTCTCTATAGTTATTGCAGGTATAAGCCTTATTGTTGACTCACCGCATCCAAGCATTATGAGACCATTATCAAATGCCTGCTTGAGTATTCTGTTTCTTAAATCAATTGCTGGCTCTTTTGTCTGTGTAGATTTAACAAATTCAATGCCAATCATCAAGCCAATGCCCCTTACATCCCCAATGATTTCATATTTTTCCTGCATCTCTTTTAGCCTGCTCATGAATAATTTTGATTTAAGGTTTACTTCTTTTTCAATATATTTCTTATTTTTATATATATAATTCAGTATAGCTCCCCCTGCTGATACTGCAAGGAGATTTCCACCAAAAGTATTTGCGTGCGACCCTGCCGGAATATCCATGTCTTTTTTAACCGCTGTTACTCCCATGGGTATCCCACCACCAATTGATTTACCAAAGGTATAAATATCGGCATCTGTTCCAAAATTGTCGAGTCCAATGAATTTGCCTGTTCTCATGATGCCTGCCTGTATTTCATCATCAATGAGAAGTATGCCATAATCATCAAGAAGTTTTTTCAGTTCCTTAAAGTAATCTGCTGGAGGAACTATATATCCACCCTCTCCTTGGATAGGCTCTATGAAGAAACCTGCAGTTTCTTTTCCAGACACCTCCTTTGATAGTGCATATTTTTTAATGTAATCAATGCATGCAAACCCACATGTTTTGCTGTCTTTTTGGTTAAATGGGCATCTGTAACAGTATGGAAATGGCACATGGACTGAGTTTGCAAACGGCCCAAAATGTTCACGCTGCACTATTTTTGAAGATGTCATTGATAATGATCCCTGTGTTCTGCCATGAAATGAATTATAGAATGAAATAATGTATGATCTCTCTGTAAAAAGCTTTGCAAATTTTATAGCTGCTTCATTAGCCTCAGTGCCAGAATTTGAAAGAAACAGTTTTCCAAATTTCTTTGGTAAAAATTTTAGCAGTGCCTCGCCAAACCTAATGGGTGGCTCTGAATAAAAATCTGTAAATCCTGGATGCATAAGTTTCTGCGATTGTTTTTCAATAGCCCTCTTTATCTCATTATTGTTTATCCCAAAATTGTACACGCTAATAAAACTGCTAAGGTCTATGAATTTATTTCCACTTACATCGCGCACTATGTCATTTTCTCCTGATTCTGGAATAAATGGATAATTCATTCTAGTAGTTGTCAAAAATATCTTTTTATCTCTCTTGATAATATCATTGATCTTTCTTGTGATTACTGTTTTATTTTTTTTCATATTCTCATTATTTTATTATTTTTTCTGGATTTTTGCATTTGAAAAGTCAATCAATGCTTTCATAGCCTTTGCTGCTGCCATTGGAGATTCGTATACAGGAATGTTTGCGCTTTCTAGCATACTTCTATGCGCAAGAGTGTAATTGCCGCCGATGCTTATTACAATAAACGGCTTGTTTGTTTTATTCTTAGCGTTAACAATCTCTGCTACTACTGAGGAGTCAGCTCCTGGAGTTTGGAACAACACAATTGCCACTATTATATCGACATTGCTATCACTAGCAACAGAGTCTATGGCGTTTTTGAATCTAGTGCGATCTGCA
This sequence comes from Microcaldota archaeon, assembly GCA_021792115.1. GTDB lineage: Archaea > Micrarchaeota > Micrarchaeia > Micrarchaeales > Micrarchaeaceae > JAJZMY01. The sequence continues at coordinate 1,796 of JAJYVI010000072.1, forward strand.
TCTCCTCCAATGTCAAGGGGGGATGTAATATTGACTATGCTGGGCATTACTTTCCTTAAGTTTTCTTTGCTTTTGTCACTCAACTGGGCAAGTTCAAGTCCATTCTTATATATTGCATCTGTCATGAGCACTCCTGCACCTCCTCCATTTGTGATGACTCCTACTTTATTTCCTGTACATAACGGCGACATCTCAAATATTTTTGCAAAATATAATAAATCATATAAGTCATCTGCTTGTACAATTCCATACTGCTTAAATATTGCATTATATACTTCTGAATTTCCAGCTAGTGCTGCAGTATGTGAATGCGCAGCAGTCGCGCCTTGTGCAGTAGTCCCGGCCTTTATTATTATGATGGGTTTTTTAAGCCCATATTTTTTTATAGTCTCAATAAACCTTTTTCCATTCTTTACACCTTCAAGATAAAATATTATAAACTTTGTCTCCTTGTCATTTGCAAGGTATGTAAGAATATCACTTTCATCGACAACATCTGCATTACCATATGATATGAATTTTGCAAGTCCAAACCCTTCGTGATCTATGAGATCAAGTACAATGCTACCTACTGCACCGCTTTGCGATATGACGCTCACATCGCCTAAGATTGGCTTGTCAAGTTTAAATGATGGCAGATACATTGTATCTGTTTTTGACTTTATATCAACAAGTCCAAGGCAGTTTGGTCCTATCACCGGCAATCTGTACTTTTTGGCGTTATCAATAAGCTGCTTTTGCAGATCTGTATTTCCAACTTCTGCAAACCCGCTGCTGATTACAACAACACCTCCCACTCCTGCTTTACCGCATTGATCTATAATGTCAGGAACTGTTGATGCAGGGGTTGCAACTACTGCAAGATCTATTTTCTGTTTTATATCAGAAATACTTTTATAAACCTTTAAGCCTAACATGTCACCTGCAGCATTTATATTAACTGGAAACAGCTTTCCAGAAAATCCTGCATTTAGATAATTTCTAAGTATTATATGTCCAACTTTGTCAGCATCATATGATGCGCCGACTATTGCAACGCTTTTTGGCATTATCAAATGGTTTAAATTATAATATTTTATCTTCTCTTTTTCTTTTTTGCCCTTCATTTTTTTACCCATTATGTTCTTTTATTTTAATTTTTATTTTTTAAGATTTATAATCTTGTTTATAATTATTTCTGTAATTTTTATTTATTTGCTTTTTTGATGTTTTCTCAATAGCAGAATATTTTTGCTTTTTATTGAATCCTTT
>JAJYVI010000073.1 GCA_021792115.1 Microcaldota archaeon
GCCGACAAAATCCATTCAGCATTGTCGTAGCTGAATGTTATTACAATCTTATCTGTTTTTTTTATTATTTCCATTCAATCTACCTATTTTATTGAGCTTATTTAGATAGTTCATTCACTATCCACTCTGCCACCGATTCCCCATCTATTGAAATAACATATTTTGAAAAGAATATCCCAGCCATCCTTTCTGCTTCATTTTTTCCCATCACATTTATCAACTTTTCAACTAACTTCTCTTTTGCCTTTTCTATTATTTCTTCTTGTTTTTTATTTATTTCTCTTGCCATTTCAATCATCCTTTCATTCTCATTATTTTTAAGTTCGTGTAGCTGCCTAAAGATAGCTTGGTTTATATTCACCATAGCTTGCATAAAAACTTGCATGATTTCTTGGTGGAGACGATATTCATATTCTTCCAATACTCTGCTACGTTCAGCTGCCCTAGCTTCATTTAGCATTTCATTTAGAATCTGCATATCTGATTTGCTGGTAGATATTTGGTATTTATGCTTCATTATTATATACTCATTAGTTTCCATTTCAATCAACCGCAACTTTGGCTATTAAAGCCATATATTCGTTGTATGCTTTCATAAGTTTATCGTATGCCTTGCGCTGTTCTGAAGAGATCTTCTCATAAAGTTTTTTAGTATTTATATATGTTTTAGGATTTATCTTGTAACTTTTCTGAATACAATATACATATTCCTTACGCGCCTTGTCGCATTTGGCATCTATCTTTTCAAAGAGTTCATTTGCCTGCTTATAATGTTTTTGTGCAATTTCAAGTTCTTTTTTAGTCGGTTGCATTCAATCAATCCTCTTTTAATATTTTATTTACTCTTTCTTCCCTCGTTTCATTATCATCTTTTATTGACGCATATGTTATCACAACTATTAGTGCTGCAAAGACTGTGACAACGACTCCAGTTAAAAAATTAAATCCTGCCCAAAAAATTATAAAAATAGGTATGAGGGATATGATAATAATTCCTACAGTAGTACTGATGGAATCCTTGTACATCTGCACCCGCATAGCTTTCTCTTTCTGCAACGCTTTTGTATGTTGTATGTTCTCTTCTTGAAGAACCTCTTTTATAAGAGATTTTATTTGTTCGTCTTTCATATTAATCCCTTTTTTTAAACGTACTTTTCAGTTTATCCCAATCTATCGGTTTCCCGCTATATAATTTGAGATGAAGTACCAAGGCTTTGCTTTGAGTTAAGCCTTCTCGCTTTAGCATTACTTCATCATCTTTAAACCATTCTAAAAAATGATTGGCATACTTTCTGTACTTCTCGTATTTCACAATGCACTCCCAACATACTACGGGCTGCTCATTGGCTTGCATATAGTTTTCATACGCATAATTCCAATGCAGTGATTTCCCACAGCTTTTACAAAATACTCCCATATCAATCCCTCTTTCAATATTTTCCATAGTAGTATTGCAACAAAATAACCATCAGCAAGGCATCTATAGATGTAAACATAAATAAAAATACTATTGATACCAAAGTGAATATTGGAATAAACTGAGTGACTAAATTGTTTACCCAAAGTACGCCCATAAATAAACTGATGAAGACAATGGCACCGAACAAACCAATAAGAAAATATGGTGCCTGATTATGCTTTACTTTTAGCTGTCCATAACTCAAAATCTTTTTCTCTTTGTTTGTTTTCATTTTAACACCCTTTAACACAAATAGTAGTTTGAATTGCCGAGATATATGTATTTAACGCAATCTACTTGTATCTGCTTCAGTACATAGCTTGTTGCAGGACTGATTATCGTTCCATTAGGAAGTTCTTCGGTTGCACTATTTATTTTGTAGCTTGAATAGCAAGTTGAAATACCTGTACACATACTTTGATTAATATTTGAAAAGGTCGCATTAATTGTTAATATACCTCCATCACTATTCATACTTATTTGGGTAGTTAGGGTTGGTTGATGTGGATATGGTTTATAAGCGAGGTATATGCCAATTAATACAAAAATAGTTACCCCTATTGCAGCAATTATTGCCACTACTTCTATTGGTCTTATTTTTAGAGTTTTTTCTGTTGTTTTCATATTTATTCACTCTTTAAAAGCCCCAGAGATTCAATAAAAATATACAAAATAATTACTCCAGACACTACACCAAAGAATACTGCAATTATTACAAGTGCCAGGATAGGTGCATTAAGTATAAACTCTAAATATAATAAACCAGAACCTCCTATAATTGTAATAACACCTAATACTAAATCAATAATTAATGTATTCCGCCTTCTTTTTTGATCTGCTATTTCTTGCTCCTTCCTAAATTCTCTCCTTTCTATCTCATCGGCTATCTTTTTAATTATTATCTCTTCGTTTGTTGTCATTTAATCTACCTCTACACCATGTTTTTTCTTAATTGTATTATAGTCTTTCTCTTTAATGCACCATACTGTATTTGGGTTATCTTTCTTTAAGTCGCTTACTTTATGAAGCCGAGTCACAAGCTTTCCGTCAAGCTCTGCGAATATCTGCTGGGCTGTGTCGGAGCGGGCTTCGTTTAGCATCATTCCTAATTTTATCTCTTTTGTTGGACTATAATGAGTTAATATATGTCCATTATATTTTTTATTTATCTCGGTGTTTGTGGTCATTCAATCTACCTTTTTTTATCTTGTTTCGTTTCTACTAAGAAATCGAATACACCAGCTAGAAGCGAAAGGTAATCTGACATTGCTTCTGCTTTTATCCTGTCCTTGTGCTTTATTAAATAATCTCTTACTTGTTCTTCTGTAACTCCTTGTGGAGCATCGCCATACTTAAAGCAATCCCAGCCTATTGCTTCTATCATTCCGTAATATATCCTCTGCTCTTTAGATTTTGGCAATGGATGCGAAGAATGTAAACCTGCACGTGCATAAAACTGATTTATCCATTTTGGTTCGGCTTCTTTTTTCATATTAATC
>JAJYVI010000074.1 GCA_021792115.1 Microcaldota archaeon
TGGTACAGAGAGTGCAGGATTGACTGTAACAAGATCAAGTGGCGATGAAACAACATTCGGAGGTGTTGATGAGTCTATTACATTTGCAGAGTAGTATGTATTTGATGTTGGTGCAACTGATAATGAATCTGAAAGTGATGAAGAGACTATTCCAGTATGACTAGAAAGAAGAGACATTGATCCTGCTGATGCGCCTGAAAGCCAGTTTACAGTAAACGGAGAAACGCCGCCGAGCCATGAGACTGTCAATGTTATTGATTGACCAGTATCTATTGAAGGAGATGAAGGACCTAAACTTGAAAATGTAAGCTGCGTTGGTGATGACTGCATTGCAGATATTGCTGCTTCTGATTCTACTTTTGCTGTTATTTTTGCAATCTTTGCATACTGATACTCAGATGATGGATATCCCTGAAGATTGTACCTTATCCACAATGTTCCTGAGAAAACAGCACCTATTGGATTGTCTTTGAAAAGGTTTCCGTTGCTAGTGTAGCATTCAAGGCCTGAAACAGTTACGCTGCTGCCTGATGTAAGAACTGTTAAGTTGCTTGATGTTTGAGCACCATAATTCGTTGAACTTACATTTGCATTTGGATATCCTTGAGATGTTGATGATGCTGCACATATGAATGAGACATTGTACAGTGTCTCGCCGCTGTCCTGCTTGAAGTTGAAAAGTAGAAGATTAGGACCGTTTGCATTTGCAGTCATGACAGGATTGCTGCATAGGTATCCGGGGGTTGCAAGGCATGACGGGGATATGAATGTGCCAGTGTTGAAGACTCCGAGGAAGTAGAGTGCTGCGAGGATGACTGCGATGATGAGTATTGCCCAGCCGTATGTCATTAGGTATTCCATAGCGCTTTGCGCTTTGGCATGGTTACTTAGAGTGTCTTTTTGATAAAACTTTTTTCTAAAAAGTTTTATTTTGTCTTTCTCTGATGCAGCCATGGAATTCATTTTGTTTTAATTGTTTTTATAATATATATAGATGAGAATGATTATAAATATTTTGAGATATAATAAGATAGCCAATAAATTAGGCTCAATGAGATAAGTTGTAGCACTCATCTTCTTAATGGATTCAATTCTTTGCTGAGTATGCTTTGATATGCTTCACATGATGTCCATTGCACAGGCTCATTGCCTTGTGCTATTGCTTTTCTTACTTCCTGTGCTGTCTTTGAATTCCATATGCAATCTAGATTAAAGCTCGTTTCGAGGATATTGCCAAGTTTCTTGTTCCACATTATAGAAGGGTACACATTCCCATAGCTGTCAAGAAACAAAGAATCCATCATGCTTCTGCTTTTCATTGGCTGTATACCTTCCTGCAAAAAAATAATAAGATTATTAAGAAACTTTGATTCAATGTGCTGAACTACATTTATCTCGAACTTCCTTTTTTTCAACAGAAATGCAATTTCTGATGCAGCAATTTTTGTATCAGGAGCAATAGCATTGGACTCCCTTTCATTGCCATAATAATTTTCAGATGCTTGCGCTATATTTATGTGGAAATTATTGTATGAAATATATGGGATTAGTTTTTTGACAGCATAAAAGGTTTCACTGAACCTGCCCTGATTGTATTTACTTAAAGTATATCCAAATATAATAAAAAGATTTCTATGCGTCTTTTTCATCTCATAAAGGTGTTTAAATAAGCTTATAGTTTTTTTGAAGTTTCCTGGCACGCCACGTATGAAATCATGCATTGCCTCATTGCCGTCAAGACTAAGTGTTATTGCCACTTTCGGTATGTCCATGCTAAGAATTTTATCTATTTTAGAAAGTATAGTAGATTCATCTGCAAGACAGTTGGTCGGAAATGTTATAATAAATGGATGAGAGGTATTGTTAAATACCTTGACTATTTCAACAAAATCTGGCCTTAAGAAAACCTCTCCGCCAGTAAATTCGATCCATGAAAAGAATCTGTTTTTTTCAGCGAATTTAGTGATCTCAGCTAGTGAAAGCTCTTTTTTCGGTGCAGATTTCCAGATATTACATGTTTTGCATCTTGAATTACATCTATATGTTATACAGAAATTAAGCTTGTATGGGTGTGATGGCATTGTGAAATTGGACATAAATACGCTTGAACCAATCTTGGCTAGCTGCTTAAACATTTTATCATTTTTTATCATTTGATAGAGTAAAAAACATAGGGATAAATAAATTAAATAAAATTAAATAATAAAATTAAATTAAATAAATAAAATAGAATATTTATTATTTTATATCTCCTATTATTTAAACATGCACATCAAGGATATACGATATCACCAGGCACTCCTGCTTATTGCTAGCTTTGCCATGATAATGCTGCTGTTCTACTTCAATAGGATAATTTCTTTTAGTATAGGGCTTGGAAGTGGCATAAGCATTGTTGCAAATATCTATGGATCAGTAAATAGGACAATATTATCAAATTCAAGCCTATCTTCAATTGTAGCAAGTGTCCCTACGCTGAAGCTTGCAATTTATATTATATACTTAATGTTGCTGTTTGATATAGTTATTCTTTCGATATCTATCTCATGGATCTTTTCCAAGCAGTATATAAAGTTTACTAGCATTTTGCTTGCATTCAGCGCATTTATAGGCATTATATTGCTTGCTATAATGCAGTTCAATTTTTCATTCAATCAGTTTACCTTACTTGCAGCATATTATACCATGTCATTTATTGTCATGTTCATAGGAGTCGCGGTATTCGTACAGCAGGAAAAGTCTGCACGTACTACTCATGCACAATCGCTTGAAATAAATCCTAATACGCCTTATTCCAATTTATTTAGAATTTCAAGCAAAATATTTTCAAGACTCTCAGGAGATGTATATATACTTGATATGCATTTCGATTTAAAGGGGCTTGAGAATCTGTCCAAGCTCCTTCAAATAAGCCAGAATGCACAGATATCAAGCA
>JAJYVI010000014.1 GCA_021792115.1 Microcaldota archaeon
CATATGCATTTACAAAATGATCATCAGGGTCGTCCCTGTCGCCAATTTATTATTAGTAGAAAGATAAAAACAAAATACTTCTGTGCAATTAAATTTTCAACAGCCTTAAAATTAAATAAATCCTACTAATTTAATAATATATGTGCTTAAATTTTCAATAGCTAGACACTTACATGAATTTAGCATAAATAATTATGCAAATACAAATAAAATTTTTAATATGCTAAATCAAATCTAAATATTTTTAATAAATCAAACTAGGTGAATTTATGAGTCTGTATAGACAGGTAAAGAAGACATTTATAGAAGGATACAAAAGTAACTCCGATAGAGTAAAAGAGAACAGGATAAACTGGAGCTCTGAGCCTTCTGTTGCAAGAATAGAGAGACCAACAAATATTGCAAGGGCAAGGGAGCTGGGGTACAAAGCAAAGGAAGGTATAATTGTTGCAAGAGTAAGAGTAAAGTCTGGAAAAAGAAAAAGACAAACTGTTGACGGCGGAAGAAAGCCTTCAAAAAGTGGGAGATTCTTTTCAAGGCAGAAATCGCTGCAGGCAATTGCAGAGGAGAGGGCATCCAAGAAGTTTGTAAATCATGAAGTCCTAAATTCATATTATGTCGGGCAGACAGGGCAGGAGAAATTCTATGAAATAATCCTTCTGGATTCGACAAGCCCAGCGCTAAAAAATAGCAAAACATATTCTAACCTCATAACTCAAAAGCAGAGGGCAATAAGAGGACTTACAAGCAGTGGAAAGAAGTATAGAGGAGCATGAAAAGAACTCTTGTAACCGTATCAAAGAATTCAAGCCTGTTTCTATACTCCAGGATAAGAGAAGTATTTAAAAATCCTATAATAATAAGAAGGGGTAGAAAGAATACTGAAAAATTAATTGAATATGCGCTGTTTATGGGGTTCGACAGGATCTCCATAGTTTCTAAAATAAATACAGAGAGCATATTAAGAATAAATGAATTGAAAATAAGTACTGAATCACAAGCGCGTAAATACAAGTCTAAAATCTATTTTTATGATTTAAATGGAAGAAAGAAAATATTCCTCAATAATAAAGGTGCCAAAGGAAGGAAGCGGGATTAAATATATAGGCATCCTTGAAAAGCGCAAGGCTTACAAAAGAAGCGAGGTCTCAGTAGAAGAAAGCAATTCTAACCTTAATATCTCAGTGAATGCAGACGATCTAAATGCATTGAAGGCTTCAACAAATGGGATACTGCGCGAGTTGCAGTTAATATATAAAGTGCAGGCCATAGGCAAGAAAGGAAATGCAAATGCTAGGCGTAATCTGCAGAAGCAGCCGCAAAAGCAGGCACGAATTAAAAATAGCAAGAATGCTGCATAGTTTAAAAATACTGAATGCCATGACACATCAATATATGCAAAAAAGCAAAATATTTTTATATTATCAGTTATTAATAATAAAACACATAACTCATACAGTGGAATGAATGCCATGAAGCGAGCCATGCAACATGGTATAAATTTAACAAAGATTTAAATATTTTTAATGTAAATTTAGTTAAATATCTTAGAATTAAGGTACGCATTCTTGTACTGTTAATTTGTTTAGTCTATCCTGAAATTCAAGTTTTGCAGGTTAAACTAATAAGAAAAAGTTAATGAATTACTAAGCGTGCATGTTTCTGCAATTCATTAAAAAATTAAAAAGATAAAAATTTACAACGATACAACAATAAAAAGTGCAATACAATGACAAAAGGTTCATTACAATATTGGCCAAGGAAAAGGGCGAGGAAGAGACTGCCAAGAATTAGGAATAGCAGGAAAACAGCAGATACTCCAGGGCTGTCCAACATCGTCGGATACAAAGCAGGTATGTGCCAGCTTAATCTTATCGATGATTCAGACTCACCTTCTAAGTCGCTTGAAGTCAACAGGGCATGCACGATAATCGAGATTCCTAAGACAGAGCTTTATGGGATAAGGTTTTATAAGAGGAACAGCATAACAAAATATCTTGGATCATCTGATGAAGTGCTGAATGCAGAACTGTGCAAAAAGCTAGGTATGAAAAACATAGAGAATAATGAATCAAAACTTGAAGCATTCAAAGGCAAACTCAAAGAGTATACTGATGTAAGCGCTCTGCTTGTCGCGTATCCAAAGACTGTTTCTGTTGAGCAGCACAAGCCTGTCAGGTTTGAGGCAAAAATTATTGCAAATGACGTAGCGCAGAAATTTGAGATTGCAGCAGGTCTGCTTGGAAAAGAAGTAAAGGCTGCTGACATGTTCAAGAATGGAGAGTTCATTGATGTGACTTCGATTTCAAAAGGGAAAGGATGGTCAAGCGTGATTAAAAGGCATCATGTAGCAAGATTAGACCATAAGGCAACCCAGAAAACAAGGCACATGGGAGTTCTTGGATCCTATGGGATGGGAAGAGTTCTTTATTCAGTGCCTCATTCAGGGCAGCTCGGGTTCAATTACAGGACAGAATACAATAAAAGACTCTTGAAAATAAGCTCTGACAAACTTGACAAAAAACAAGGATTCAAGAATTATGGAAGCGTGAACAGTGATTACATTATAATCGAAGGATCAATACCAGGACCAGCGAAAAGGCTTGTCAGGATTAGGAAAACTATTAGAAATAAAAATACAAAAGGCATAAACGCGCCGAAAATAAATGAAATAATATTAAACTGAAAGTGGAACAATGAATGCTGATGTTTTTGATTTAAACGGAAAGGTTTTGAAGCCGATAGAGCTGCCAAGCTTGTTTGAAGAGCAAGTAAGGAAAGACCTTATTCTAAGAGCGATTGCGTCTGAAAATAGCTATCTCCTGCAGCCCCAGGGATCTTACAGGTTTGCAGGAATGGAAACCTCAGCAGTCTATGTTGGACGAATGAATGTTTACAGGACAGGAAGGCACATGGGAATTGCAATCAGGCCTAGGGAAAAGCTCGGCGGCGGAGTGCAGGGTAAGGTAAAAAGAATACCATCAGCCACAAAAGGGAGAAGGGCGCACCCTCACAAAGTAGAAAAAATACTTAATGAAAGGATTAACAAAAAAGAGTACCAGAAAGCGATTGCAAGTGCGATTTCATACACATGCACAAATGCGCAGCACAAGCCTATAGTTGTCACTAACGAGATTGAGTCATTGCCAAAAACAAAGCAGGTAATATCCGTGCTGAAGGCTCTGAATCTGCAGCAAAACCTTGAAAAGAAGAAAAGAATTAGAAAAGGTCTAAGGAGATCCTCAAAGCAGAATGCGTATAAAAAGACAGTTCTGATTGTAGTGTCAGGCAATGCAAGTATATTAAAGTCCGGGAGAAACATTGCAGGCGTGGATGTCTGCACCACAAAGGCAATCTCTGCAAATCTGCTTGTGCCAGGAGGAAATGCAAAGCGTGCAGTCATATGGAGTGAAAATGCAATAAAAAACATACAGCAGGATATAAAGGAGCTGCATTTGAAATAAAGCCTTGCAGTTTAGATAATGAAATAAGATTAAACTAAATTAGATTAAAAATAGATTGAATTAAATTATTAAAACATAATTATTTAGAAAATTAAAATTACAAGATGATTTGAATGGCAATATTAAAATATCCTTTGGCAACTGAAAAGGCAGTAAAGCTTGTTGAAAGCGAAAATGTCGTCACCTATGTTGCAGACAGCAGAGCAACCAAAACCCAGATAAAAAAAGAGTTTGAGAAGGTGTTCAATGTCAAAGTAAGGTCAATAAGGACAGCGAATATGCCAACCAATTTAAAAAAGGCATTTATAAAACTTGCGCCTGGATTCAAGGCAACTGACATCTCTGAAAAGCTTAAGATTGCATAATTGCAGGTATGATGTCGGCATGAGCAAAAAAGCAGACAGATCAAAAACAAAGAAGTGAAATAATGGGAAAAAAATTGAAGATGCAAAGAAGGGGAAAAGGCTCCAATGTATATACAAAGCTTCCAAATACTTATGACTTAAATGTCAATTACAAAAATACAAAGGCAAGCATATCAGGCAATGTTGTTTCTCTGTTTAATCATACAGGTCATACAGGCATTGTAATGCAGGTTGTATATGATGATTTTTCAAAGGACACGCTCATTGCTCCTGAAGGCATAAAAATAGGGGACACAATCCATATAAACAAAGGTATCCCTTCTCTTGGCAGTGTCATGAACTTGGTAGATATACCTGAAGGAATTCCAATATATAATATAGAATCCTCACCAGGAGATGGAGGGAAATATGTAAGGTCAGCAGGCGCAGCAGCCTATATAATAATGCATGGCGACAATTTTACAAAGGTACAGCTTCCTTCAAAATCTATTATAACCTTAAGCAATAACTGCAGAGCCCAGCTAGGCGTGATATCAAACGGCGGGAGGAAGGAACAAGTAATTGTAAAAGCAGGTAAAAATTTCTATATAAAACATGCGACAAACAAGCTATGGCCTACATATAGAGGAGTTAAATCAAATCCTGTGGACCACCCATTCGGAGGTAAGCAGCACCATAAAGGCAAAGGCAGCATGACATCAAGGAATGCGCCGCCAGGAAGAAAAGTTGGTCACATTGCTGCGAAGAGAGTCGGCAGGAAAAAGAGGTAATTAAATGGCTGAAAAGAAAATATTCAAAGGTATGACAGGCGAGGAGATCGCTAAGATTCCGCAGCAGGATTTTTTGATGCTGATAAAGTCAAGGCAGAGAAGATCTATAAAAAGAAACGGGGTAGACTACAAAAACCTAAAAATAAAGGTTGAGAAGTACAAGAAGGACGGAAAGGGCAAGGTCGTCAAGACCCAGTGCAGGGAAGCAGTGATACTGCCGTCCTGGATAGGGATGAAGTTTGCAGTGCACAATGGCAAGGAGTTTCAGCAACTTGAGATAATGCCTGAAATGATAGGTCATAGGCTTGGAGACTTTGTCTACACAACAAAGCGCGTAGTGCATTCAGCTCCTGGAATAGGCGCAACCCGCGGAAGCAAGGCCCTGTCGCAGAAATAATGGTGCATTTTAATGAAGTATTCTTTCAATAGAGACAAAAAAGACCTTGTGTTTGCATACAGAAAGGACATCAATGCAAGTTTCAAGGATCTGAGCATAGTGTGCAGCGCAATAAGGTATAAGACTGTTGCGAGCGCTGTCAAGGTGCTTGAGGATGTCGAGAGCGGAGCCAAGCCAGTGTTTTACCCAAGGTTTAACAAGGGCATGGGGTCAAGGCACGAGCTCCTGGGAAAGAAAGGAAGATGGCCAAAGAAATGCTCAAAGATAATCAGGAATGTACTGCTGAGTGCAATTTCAAATGCAGAAAACAAAGGGTACGACCCTGATGCAATGGTTGTAGTGCATGCTTCTGCAAACAAGACAAACATAGTAAGAAGAGTAGCCCCAAAAGGAATACTTTACATCAGCGGAGGCTATGGATATGCAAAGCAGAGGAGAAGCGACCTTGAGCTAGCAAAGGTTGAGATAGGCCTAGGTACTGGAGAGGAACAGGGCATCAGCAAGAAAATGAAAGCAGCTATAAAACTCAATGCAATGAGCGCCCCGAAGCAGAGCATAAAAGACACAGAGTCAAAGAAAAAACAGTCTGTAAAGCAGCAGGTAAAGGCAGCTGAAAAGAAGGCAGCAGTAGATATTGAAAAGGCAAGTAAGAAACAAGATGCTAACTCAGATGCGACCGCAGCTGAAAATGCAGGGAATTCAGACAAAGGCAAGCAGCCTGTGATGTTAGAGCATGAAAAACAAGAAGAGCCTGCCCTTCCAAAAAAATAATAAGTGCTTATTGAAGAACAAGTGATATTTTCAAGTGATATTTTGATAGAAAGGAAATTTATAGAAGATGCAATAATTAAATACAATATTTCAATGTATCTGAGCAAATCCCTTGCAAATGCAGGGTTTTCAAGAGTAGACATACAGAAAACGCCTGTCTTGACAAGGATAATAGTATATGTGCTGAATCCAGGAAGAGTTATTGGCAGAGGAGGCAGGACGCTGGATATCCTGACTGACACAATAAAAAAGAAGTTCAAGGTCGAAAATCCACAGATAAATATAATGAAGATAGAAAATAGGCTTCTTGACCCGATGCTTGTTGCGAAGAGCATCTCAGACAAGTTTGAAAGAGGGCTCAACACAAGGAAGATTGTGCAGCAGACGCTGAAGAGCATTCTTGAAAACGGCGCAATCGGCGCAGAAATCATAATAAGCGGAAAGCTTGCTGCAAAGGGCGCAAGGGCAAAGGTCATGAGGAAAAGCATAGGATATATGCCAAAGGCTGGAAACACAACAAAGCTTGTCCAGTATGGAACAGCGACTGCATATCCAAAATACGGCGCAATCGGCGTGAAAGTAAAGATTGTACCTCAAGGAACAATATTCCCTGACAGAGAGCTGAAAAAATTTGAGATTCCAAAGCAGATTCTCAAATCTTAATTTTTTTATTTTACTTTTTAAAGCTTTAGATAAAGCTGAAGCATGACAGTCTCGAGTAACTAAAAAGACTTGGATAAATTAATTAAATTAATACAATTAATGATTTTATGCAGGAACAAGACCAAACCAATATACAGAAATACAATGAAACAAGAAAGAAACGCATTGAAGTAGTAAGCGAGTACTTTAAGGTAATAGGTGCGGCACTGGGCATATCTGCATCAGGCATAGCGGTTGCATTAATGCTTAATAATTATATAAGGCCTATTGTTGTTTCCAATACTCTGCGTACAAACCATGTCTTAAGACAGATAAAATCAGAAAAAAAAGTAATAGCAGACAATAAGGCAGAAATCGCAAATGACTCAAAAAATATAGCAAAATTATACCGAAAAATAAATAATGAGGTCGATGCAGAGAAGAATGCAGGGCTAAAACTAAATATTAATAAACCTTCTTATGGAATATCCCTCAAGTTTGATTTTAAAGATTTGAATGCATTCTCTTCTGATTATAAATTGATAAAAAAAGATCTTAAGCAGATTGACTTATTAAGAAAAGACATAAGGTCAAAAGCACTGGAAGACGAAATAATAAGCGCAAAAATCAAGGCAAATGAATATTTCCTCTACAAAAAAACTAGTATACTTGACCGCAAACTTGAAAAAATCAAGCAATAATAAGATATTGCAAAATAAGCAATTCTTTTGCTTTGCTTATTTCTCATACACCGTACATATACTGATTACTGTAAAATACTCTTCCTTTAATCTAAATCTCTATCTGTGCTGATGTACTATGCTGTGCTGCATTAAAATTTAGCTTTAATTAAAATTATAGAGTAATTAAAAATATTATTTTATACTGCTATAATTTTATACCTCTATAATATGGCTAGGGTTATTGCCTTAGCAGAGCCAGATCATTTCTATAAGCCTCCGGCATTATTTTCCTTATTTCATCATTTTCAATGCCATAAGTCATTCTTATGTTGTATGCAGTCCTGTAATTTTTGTTTTTAAGTTCAAAAAAATATGTTTTGAGTGCGATGTCATGTACTTCTTCTTTATTAAAATTAAATGCCTTTGCTATCCTTAGCGCATCAAGCTCGTCGTAAATCCCAGGAATCTGGCCAGTTTCAATGCCTTCTATAATTTTCCTGCATACGCTGTGTGCATACATATCTTCGAAGTCTTCTCCTGCATATATATAAATAAGATCATCTTCTATCGTGCTGCTAGAATTTCTCCTCAGATCCCTCATAACTTTTGTTGCAGCATTGAATTTCCTGTAATACATAAGTGCTTCGAACCTATTGACTTCTCTAAATATATTCTCCTTAATTATCTTTTTCTCTTTTTTGAGCTCTTTGTAGCTTTTTTCATTTTCTTTAAATGTTTCTATATCCTCTTTTATGCGGTCTCTCAGCATTTCTTTGTACATATTTACTTTATCAGATACTTTCTTGTAAAATGCTTTTATTGTACCTTTATCTTTCTTATCATCCATTTCAAGTGTCCTGTTCATATCAATCAACATCAACCATTAACAATAATATTACTGTATTTTAGATTTTTAAGCTTTTTGTTTAGATTTTTCTGCAATATTGGATTTTAGTACTGTGTTGAATTTTTAATATCATTATTTTTTTAATTCTAAAATAAAACTCCTATTTTATCTATCAAATTAGTTTATTTTCTAAAATATATAAATGTTTAATAGAAATTATTGGCAAATAATTGAGAATAAACAAAGTTTACACTAACTAAATGTTATAATTCTGTTTAATTATTATAAAATTAAATTTCTAAATTTATATATCTGATTAGATATGCAATTGAAAATGCATTTACATGAAATGACACTCTTTCTAATTCAAAGAACCTGTTGTTTAAGAGATTGAGTTTCCTTTTGATTTTTGAAAAGAATCTTTCAATCGTCCATCTCTTCCCCTATTCTTTGTCTTTTGGCTTTGATAATTTGTAATGGCTTCTTCTATTTATTGCAATTACAGGAGTTATGTTATAATACCTTAATGTTTCATAGATCTTTGTTGAATCATATGCAGAATCTGCAAGAAATTTTGCATTATCTGCAATATTAAATTTCGTCCGTACATGCTTAAATAAAATTCCAAAGACCCGCGAGTCATGGATATTTGCAGATAATGTTTTTGTATATAACGGAATTCCTGTTTCTACATCATAAATCACATGTTCTTTATATCCCTGCTTTGGTGATTTCTGTCATTTATTTTTAGTTTGCTCTCTTTTTGGTATTGTCACATAGCCGTATAATGCTTCTCTGTCTTTCTTGGAATAGGTCGGTATAAAAGTACTGTCAATTGCGATTAATCTCACTATTCTTTTTCTATAATATTGCTGAATCATAAACTGAAATATTTTATTTATCTCCTCTGATCCAATAAATTTCCTTATTTTAGAGAATACAGAATAATGCGGTTTTTCTTATAATATAATTCACTCAATAAACTATACTCCTCAAGTTTGTCAGGCAGCTCTATATCACTGCAGCAGAAAAGATTCTCTAGTACAATTGTACAGATCTGCCTTCCGATTAATCTACTATTTTTATATCTATGACCATTTTCCTGAGCAACAATACATGATGTTGCTAAAACTAAAGGTATTATATTTTTATTTTTGATATTATTTTCATAATATATATCTTTGGCGCTGTGGTGCCGCCTATATAGGCAGCCGCTCCGCTAAGCATAAGGATATCCTATTGTTTAAGACGGTCGCAGTCGCCTTATTTTAATTTTATATATAAAAAGAAAAAATCAAAGATTTTTTGTATTGATAGTTATTAGTAGAATTATCGATAATTATTTAAATTTTCAACACACTAGGATTTTAGGATATTATTTATATTTATAAATCTTTATAGGTAAATAAAAAGTAAAACAATGCGGATTTCATGTCACATCCCACCAATGCAAAACTTTTTAGAAAAAAGTTTTATCAAAAAGGTAATTCAGATAACAGCAAAAAAGCGCAGAGCGCAATGGAATACCTGATGACATACGGCTGGGCAATACTCATCATCGCAGTCATCCTTGCAGCACTCGATTTCCTCGGAGTCTTCAACACCGGCACATTCATAGGCCCGTCATGCCTTGCAACTCCTGGCTACCTATGCAGCAATCCTGTCATGACTGCAAATGCAAATGGTCCTAATCTTCTACTTTTCAACTTCAAGCAGGACAGCGGCGAGACATTATACAACGTCTCTTTTGCATGTGCAGCATCGTCAACATCTCAAGGATATCCAAATGTAAATGTAAGTTCAACAAATTATGGTGCTCAAACATCAAGCAACTTAACAGTACTTACATCTGGCAGCAGTGTAACTGTCTCGGGTCTTGAATGCTACAGTAGCAACGGAAACCTTTTCAAAGATAATCCAATAGGCGCTGTTTTCTCAGGAACATTGTGGATAAGATACAATCTTCAGGGATACCCACCATCTGAGTATCAGTATGCGAAGATTGCAACGCAACTTACATTTTCAAGTTTAAGCCCGTCATCTCCTTCAATAGATACTGGTCAATCAATAACATTGACAGTCTCATGGCTCGGCGGTGTTTCTCCGTTTACTGTAAACTGGCTTTCAGGCGCATCAGCAGGATCAATGTCTCTTCTTTCAAGCCATACTGGAATAGTATCATCATCACTTTCAGACTCATTATCAGTTGCACCGACATCAAATACATACTACTCTGCAAATGTAATAGACTCGTCAACGCCTCCGAATGTTGTTTCATCGCCAGTTGATCTTGTTACAGTCAATCCTGCGCTCTCTGCGCCGTCAATCTCAGCATCTTCAACAGCACTTGCATCAGGGCAGTCTGTAACATTTTCATCGTCATGGACAGGTGGCACTGCGCCATACACTGCAAAGCTTTATTCTTCTTCAACCTCTTTTTGTACATCTTCATCATCTCTTGTGCAAACAGAAACAACATCAGCAAATTCAATTTCGTTTCCTGCAGTCACGCCAGCATCAACGGCATATTACTGTATATATGTGACTGATTCTGCATATTCTCCCTCTATAACAAATTCTATAGTATTCTTACTTCCAGTTGTTAGCACAGTTTCTGTAGGAATAACTAATCCTTGGTCTGCTATATATAATCCTTCCAATAACTTTATGTATGTCCTAAATCGCGGTACAGCCACTCTTTCAACAGATACTGTATCTGTTATATCTGGAAATACAGTTATAAATTCAATAACAGTAGGACCTGACCCTTCGGCAGGGTTGTATGACCCTAATAATGAGGACCTTTATATTGCAAATGCAGGTACTATCCCTATGGGAGGTAATATTAATAGCGATACAATATCTGTTATATCTGGCAATACTGTAGTAAATACAATAACTGTTGGAAGCGCACCTATAAATTTAGCCTATGACTCTGCTAATGGCTATATTTACGTTTCAAATTATGGTACAGATACTGTTTCGGTTATTAATCCTGCTTCTCAATCCGTGGTTGCTACTATTACTCTATCCTCTACTGCTTCTTCTTATATTGTGACTTATAATCCTAATAATACAGATATTTATGCATCCGCAAACTGCAACCCTACAGTAGATGTAATTTCTGGCATAACATTATCAACAAGCTTTAGCGTAGGTGGTAATATAAATTGTCCCCAATATCCTGCCTATGATCCAACTAATAAATATATTTATCTTCCAACAGGAACAAGTTCCAGTTCTAATGTATCTGTTATTTCTGGGTCTACTATAGTCACTACACTAAAGGTAGGATTAAATCCTCATGCTGCGCTTTATGATCCATTAAATGGATATATTTACATTATAGATTATTCTAGTAATACTGTTTCAGTCATTGATCCTTCAACAGAATCAATAATTTCAACAATACCTGTAGGCAATGGTCCTGGATGGCTAGCATATGATTCTTCTAACGGCTATATCTATGTTTCAAATTATAATTCAGATACTGTCTCTATAATAAATTCTTATTCAAATTCAGTGATTTCCACTGTTAATGTTGGATCTGAACCTATGGTTATAACATATAATCCATCAAATAAAAATATATATGTTGCAAATTATGGGTCTAGCAATATAACTATAATTTTTGGGTAGGCAATTAAACATATAGTTTTTAAATTTTGATTGAATTAATATTACTGAATTTTCTGTTTAATTAAATTCTAGTATACAATATATGTTATTAAGCCTACAATAAATGATGCAATGCCTATTTCATGCGCAACAGTAAAAAAAATATTAAAGGAAGCAGGAGCTGAAAGGATAAACAAGGAAGCAGCAACTGCCTTGCACAAATACCTTAATATGATTGCCCTTTCAAGTGCAAAAAAAGCAGTCGCTTTGGCAAAGCATGCTAAAAGGAAGACAGTAGAAGCTTCTGATATAAAGCTTGCAATAAAGGACTAGCTGTATTCAAAGCACATAGAATAAAAATAGAGTCTAAGCTTGATTAATGGATCAAAGAGTTTGCAGAGGCAATTGTATTAGCAGGGATCGGTGGGATAGTAAGCGGTATCCCAAAAAGTCTCATTATAATGAATGTACCAACTGCAGGTAATCCAAATAATGCAGTAGCTATTATTATCGGCAATATTAAAGGAATTTTAAAGTTGAATATATAATCAAGCACGATTATTGCCAAAAGCCCAAGAATGCTGTTTGCTATAATTCCAAATATAAGTTTAAGCAGTGATTTTCCGAATTTAAATATCAGAAATACAACTAGCCCTATTATTGCTATTATTATAAGTTCAGTTATTATATTGGAATATGCTAAAAGTTCAAACATTTACTCATACCTGGTCATTATTCTGGCAACTGGTCTCGATCTATGCCAAATAATGGCAACTTTAATTAATCTATTACTATATAATTATTTAAACTATTTGCAAATATCTTGTAAATATTTGTGAATATCTGATTGCAACTATCGCAATAAATAAAAATTAGCTATGTGAGAATATGTCTGGCATTTATTTTTATGAGCTAGCAAAGGATAATCTTTCTAATTTGATCTTGGAACAAGCAGCAGCCAAATATAATCTTACTAATGATGATATAAAGAACTCTGTTAATTTTTCAAAATTTGCAGATCTCTCCTGTTCTGTTGCATTCAAAATAGCAGAAAAGCAGAAGGGCATTAATCCTAACCAAGTTGCTATTGAGTTGAAAAAAAAGATTGATGACAGAAAACCTGATTTTATTGAACGCATAGAGGCTAAAGGAGGGTTCATTAACTTTTATTTTAATAGAGGATATATTTCAAGAGCATTCACGCTTGCAGTAGCCGAAAACATAACAAGCAATTCAGGATTCCAGAAATTTCTGCAATTTGAAAAAAAGAAAGAAAAAGTTATTATAGAATACCCAAGCGTAAATCCGAATAAGCCTTGGCATTTAGGTCATCTGAGAAATGCCTTACTTGGCGACGCAATAGCAAACCTATTCCAGTTGTATGGGTTTGCTGTAGAGAGGCAGGACTATATAGATGACTTAGGCCTGCAGATGGTTGAAAGCGTGTGGGGCTATCTGCATTTAAATGACAAGGTTGACAAGAAATTTGACCAGTGGCTTGGTGAAGAATATGTACAGGTTAATAAACATATAGAAGCTAATGATATAAAGCAAGAGCTTGATGAGCTATCTGCGCTTATTGAACAGGATGGAACATATGAATCAGACCTGGCAAGAAAAATTGCACTGCAGTGTCTTACTGCGCAATATGAAACTGCTTTTTCTTACAATATATATCATGATGTACTTATATGGGAAAGTGATATTGTGCGGTCACATTTGCTTGAAAAGAGCATGGACATCCTCCAAGCAGGAGGCTTCATACAAAAACCAACTCAAGGAAAATATGCAAACTGCACGATTATAGATTTTAATAGCCTGACTGATATTCCAGAAGAAATAAAGTCAATGGAAGAAAAGGCAAAGGTATTAATAAGGAGCAACGGTGCGCCAACATACCTTGCAAAGGACATTGCATTCCATATGTGGAAGTTTGGCATTTTGAAAAGTATATTTAAATATAAACAGCTAATGATGCAGCCAAACAACAGGCCCCTTTTTACATCTGAGTCAATATACTCTGAGAGCAATGTTGAATTAAATTTTGGCAATGCGAATAAAGCTATAAACATAATTGACTCTCGCCAATCTTATCTTCAGACTTTAATAAAAGTGGCATTCAATGCAATAGGCAAACCTGAACTTGCATCTAATCTTAAACATCTTTCATATGGTGAGGTAGTGCTTGAAGCTACAGTGCTATCTGGAAGAAAAGGAACGTGGATAGGGTATACCGCAGATCTGCTTCTTGAGCAGGCAGAGCAGAAAGCACGCAGCTTGATAAAGTCAAAGTTTGAGCTTAGCAAGGATGAATATGACATAATTTCAAAATCTATTGCTATTTCAGCGATAAAGTTTGAATTCCTTAAACAATCTCCTGAAAAGAAAATAATATTTTCATGGGATAATGCTCTCAATTTTAATGCTAATTCAGGCCCGTATGCACAATATACATATGCAAGAGCGTCAAGAATAATAGAAAAATCCACATCAAAGCGCATTGATGAAACCAAGGCTAATTTTTCATATAATATTACAGACTATGAATTTGATTTGATAAAAGAAATGTTAAAGATAAGAGGTGTCATAGAGAAATCTGTGCTTGAGTATAGGCCCAGTATTGCAGTGCTGTATATAAATGAGCTTTGTGTACTATTTACAAGATTTTATGAGAATATCCGCATATTAGATAGTGATGCAAATGAAATCGAGTACAGCTCAAGGCTTGCCCTTGTAATTTCATTTAAATATTGCATGGATTTGTTGTTTAGCATAATAAGTCTTGCGCCTCTTAATAAAATGTGACAGTAGCAAGTACAGTAACAAAATTACTTATTTTTTCTACTTTTTAAAACTTATTAGCACTAAAATATAAAATAAAAATCATTGCAACAGCAGTTCCAATCTGATATAAAATCTTAAAAGAAAGAGGCGCATGTAATATACACATGCGCTGAGGGTTGGGTTGTTGATGATATAAAGTATTAGAAAGAAAATATTTAAATACCTTTCGATTAATTCTCCTGCCCAGACTGC